>JAQUVM010000066.1 GCA_028693355.1 Burkholderiales bacterium | reverse complement strand
GTGATAACGTGCGTATCAATGTAGCATTGATAGCTCCAATCGCTATGGAAGATGGTTTACGCTTTGCGATTCGTGAAGGTGGCCGTACAGTTGGTGCTGGTGTAGTTTCTAAAATCATTGCTTAATATCAGCGCGTAGAAATATAGGTCAATAGCTCAATTGGTAGAGTATCGGTCTCCAAAACCGAGGGTTGGGGGTTCGAAGCCCTCTTGACCTGCCAAATATAGTAAGCCGAGAATAACTCTCGGCTTACTTATTATCTAATTGTTGTGAGGTGTGTCAAAAATAATGATACAATCTCGTATTATAAGATTTTATTAAGATTTATTAAATGAATAAACCAATTAAGTTAGAAGAAGAAAAGCAGCATAGTAAGATTTTTAACTATGTACCTATATTATTAGTAATAGTTGGTCTTGGCTTGTACTACGGTTTGCAAATTAATGCATGGTTGAAGTGGGGCATTTTTGTTGCTGCATGTTTAGGTGGAATTGCATCATTCTTTTTCCTGTCACCATTAGGTGTAAGCTTGCATAATTATTTTAGAGATTCATATAGAGAAATTCAAAAAGTAGTATGGCCTACTCGCAAAGAAACAGTTCAGTTTACATGGATTGTATTTTTGTTTGTGGTTGTATTAGGATTATTCTTATGGGCTATTGATAGTGGTCTTGCTTGGCTACTTTATGGTGTTGTATTAGGAAAGGGTAGTTAATGAGCTTAGCTTGGTATGTAGTGCAAGTCGCTACAAACATGGAAGATAAGGTACAAACTAACCTTACTTTAAATATCATCAAGAAAATTAGTGACTATCAGCAACTTGGCTTATTAGAAAAAGCTACGATGATTAGAGATTCGTTTGGAATATCTGCAGATATTACTTCTGATGCCGAACTAGAAGAATTTATTAGAAATAATGTTGTTTTAGTTCCTAAAGAAAAAGTTGAAGATATGCGTAATGGGCGTAAATTAGAGAATAGTCGTAAAATTTTCCCTGGATATGTATTAGTAAAAATGATTTATTCTGATGAAATAGGACTTTTGGTACGTAAAACGCCAAAAGTATCTGGTTTTATTGGTGTAGCAAAAGATTCTCGTCCTGTACCAATTTCACAAAGTGAAGTTGATAGTATTTTACAACAAATTAGCAACTCTCAAGAAAAAGCTCGTCATAGAGTTGAGTTTGAAGTTGGTGAGAGAATTCGTATTATTGATGGACCATTTATTGACTTTAATGCTATTATTGAAGAAGTTATCTATGATAAATTCCGTTTACGAGTTAATGTTCAAATTTTTGGACGTGAAACTTCTGTAGAATTAGAATTTGGTCAAGTAGAAAAAGCTATCTAGTACTAAATTAGTATATAAAAAACCCCACATAATTATGTGGGGTTTTTTATATACTCCAATCTTCTTTATATTTTGATACTCTGGATGGTTGTGGAGAAAATGTTGCATATGCTGGTATATCTTGCATAGTTACGCTATTTGGCGCAATTTTTGCATTACTATAAATAGTTATGTTGCCAAGTATTTTTGCACCTGCGCCAATTATTACATTGTTTCCTATAGTTGGATGTCGCTTACGATTAGCTCCAGATGGATTACCACTTCCACCTAATGTAACTTGATGAAATAAAGTTACATTATCACCTATAATTGTAGTTTCACCAATTACAATTCCCATACCATGATCAATAAACAAATTTTCTCCAATGGTAGCTGCGGGGTGAATTTCGATTCCTGTTATAAAACGAGAAAAGTGAGCAATTATTCTGGATATAATACGAAAATTATTTTTCCATAAGTAATGTGCTAATCTATGATTTACTACAGCGTGAAATCCAGGGTAGACTAGTACGACCTCCATAAAAGTTGGTCGTACTGGATCTTGTTGTTGATAGTGCTTAACTAAGCTTACAAATTGATTAAGCATCTGGATTTACAAATAATGCTGTTGATAAATAGCGTTCTGCAAATGATGGAATAATAACTATAATTTGTTTTCCCGTATTTTCTTTGCGTGCAGCAACTTCAATTGCGGCTTTTAATGCGGCACCTGAAGATATTCCAACGGGTATTCCTTCTAGTTTTGCTATTTCTCGAGCTATTTCAAATGCATCATCGTCACTGATTGGAATAATTTCATCAATAAGAGAAGTATCTAATATGCTTGGTATAAATCCAGCACCAAGACCCTGAAGTTTATGTAGACCTGGAGAGCCGCCAGCTAAAACTTGGCTTGATAATGGCTCAATAGCAATTGATTTAAATGATGGCTTATATTTTTTTAATACCTGACTAATTCCTGTGATTGTTCCACCAGTTCCTACACCAGAAATTAATATGTCTGCATTTCCATTTGTATCAGCCCAAATTTCTTCTGCTGTTGTATTACGGTGTTTTTCTGGATTTGCTGGGTTATCAAATTGTCCTACTAAAAATGTATTATCAGATGTTGCTATTTCTTTAGCTTTAGCAATTGCACCCTTCATACCTTCTGCAGCAGGTGTTAGTATTAATTCGGCACCTAGATGATAAATCATTTTACGGCGTTCAATTGATACACTCTCAGGCATAGTGAGTATTAGTTTATAGCCTTTTGCAGCTGCAACAAATGCAAGTCCTATTCCTGTATTTCCAGACGTTGGTTCTATTAGAGTAGTTTTCCCAGCTATTATTTTTCCTGATTTTTCTGCAACCTCAATCATATTTAATGCAATTCGATCTTTCACAGATGCTAATGGGTTGAAGAACTCTAATTTGGCTAATACTTGTGCTTTTAAATTATATTTTTGTTCTAGCTTATGAAGTCTTACTAATGGGGTCTGGCCAATGGTTTCAGTTATATTATTATAAATACGATTACGAAATTGAGTCACGATAATTCTTTCTTTAATGGGTATATTAATTTAGTAAAATTACTGTAGTATGGTATATTGTGCAATAGCAGATATGAGTATGTCGCCCTAGCGACAACAAGAGATATGGAGTTGTAGGTTTAGTGTTGAATTTATTTTAATAATTAAAATTTTATTTGGTAAGATTTTCATATAATTCTCAATGAAGAAAATTTATTTAACAATGTTCATATTCTACTAGTAAAGTTTGTTTATGTCAAATCTTATTTAAATTTTATCTGATTCTAAGGTTGTATTGTTTATAGATAATTCTTTATGTATTATGTTTGCACCATTATTACATGCTGTTATAAAGAAACATACTATAGAAATTGAGAATAGTTTTTTGCATATTTTAATTACTTTTTCGGGTTGTGTTGATGATATTTATAAGTATAATGCGTAAAATAATGAGTTGTCAAATTTTATAAAATGTGTTATTTCTTTTGTTAGGCTATTTTGCTATATAATAGCGTATTCAATAAGAGTTAATTTTGTGAGATAAATATGATCCCTGTAATTATTTCAGGTGGTGCTGGCTCTCGTTTATGGCCTGTGTCACGCCAATCAGACCCAAAACCATTCTTAAAGTTATCTGATGGTAAAAGCTTGCTGCAAAGTACTTTTGTTCGTGCAGTAAACTTAAATCAGAATGTATCTAGTGTAATAACGGTCACGAATGAAAAACTACATTTTAGAATGCAAGATGAGTATCAGCAAGTGAATGATAAAAAAATTCCATGTGATTTTGTCTTAGAGCCATTTGGCAGAAATACTGCTCCTGCTGTAATTGCAGCCGCATTATTTGCAAAAAAGCATTATGATGAAGATGAAATATTATTGATATTGCCAGCTGATCATTTAATCTCTGACTTAGAAGCTTTTACTAAAGCTGTTGCTGATGCTACAGAGATGGCAAAGCAAGGATTTTTAGTTACATTTGGAATTAATCCAGAATACCCAGAAACTGGTTATGGGTATATAGAAGCAAATAAAGACTTAAATATTATAAATGGCTATGAAGTTAAGCGTTTTGTGGAAAAGCCGGACTTGAAATTAGCTACTGAATATGTTGAATCTGGAAATTATCAATGGAATTCTGGAATGTTTTGTGGTCAAGTCAAAACATTTTTGGAAGAATTCAGTAAATTATCTGCAAATGTATTAAAACAAGTTGATAAATGTATAAATGCATCAAATATTGATGCTATTGGTAATAGTAAAATTTTGCATTTAAATGCTGAAAAATTTATTCACGCAGAAAATATTTCTGTTGATTATGCATTATTTGAAAAGACAAATAAGGCTGCTGTAATTCCTTGTTCTATTGGTTGGTCTGATATTGGGTCTTGGTTATCAATTGCCCAGACTTTGCCGCAGGATAAGGATGGAAATGCTACTATAGGCGAGAGTATTTTACATAATGTATCAGACTGTTTAGTATATTCGACAAACAGAATTGTAGCTGGTGTGGATATAAAAGATCTAGTTATAGTTGATACTCCTGACGCTCTTCTAGTTGCAAGTAAAGAGAAGACTCAAGATGTAAAACATATCTTTGAACGTCTGAAAAAGACTCATCATAAGACATCTGATTTACATCAAACAATTCATAGGCCATGGGGCACAGTTACAATCTTGGAAGAAGGACCGTTTTATAAAATAAATCGTTTAGTTGTGAAACCAGGACAGGCATTATCAAATCAATCTCATGAACAGCGTAGTGAGCATTGGATAGTGCTTGAGGGCGAAGCTGTAGTTATTAATGAAGGTAGAATTTTACGTCTAGCAATTAACCAATCAACTTATATTTCACAACGTGAAAAGCATCGTTTGATGAATGCTAGCCAAGATGAAAATTTGGTAATTATAGAAGTACAGTGTGGAAACTATCTTGGTGAGGATGATATTACTCGTTATGATGATTTGTATGGCAGAAACTAACACTCATCATCTTTCAATCTTCTGCGTTGTTGAACTTTAAAAATGTTTCTTATGTAGTGTAACTACACTGTGTCACATTTTTTATTCATTCGCCTAGCCCAAAATTGAAATATTTCGAGTGTAGATAGTGTAAAATATGAGATAAAATTAGAAAAATTTAGATTAGGTTCAAATGCGTTGGGTATTTTTGTAGGTAAAGAATAATATAGTTTATAAGGTGAAAAAATGAATTCATTAAATAACAATTTAAGTGTAAGTGATAAAGATATTTTTAATCTAATTGGTCAAGAAGCAGTACGCCAAGAAGACCATATTGAATTAATTGCTTCAGAAAATTATGTTTCTAAAGCAGTGCTAGAAGCTCAGGGATCTGTTTTGACTAATAAGTATGCTGAAGGGTATCCAGAAAAGCGCTACTATGGTGGTTGCTATTATGTTGATCAAATTGAGCAAATTGCTATTGATAGATTAAAGCAATTATTTGGTGCTGAGTATGCAAATGTGCAACCTCATTCTGGATCACAAGCAAATCAAGCAGTTTATTTTGCTGTATTAAAGCCAGGAGATACTGTTTTAGGTATGTCTTTAGCTCATGGTGGACATTTAACACATGGTGCACCAGTTAATTTATCGGGTAAGTTATTTAACTTTGTTAGTTATGAGTTAGATGCTAATGAAGCGATAGATTATGACGCTGTTGAGCGTTTAGCTATGGAGCATAAGCCAAAATTAATCGTAGCTGGGGCATCTGCGTATTCTTTGGAAATTAATTTTAAGCGTTTTCGTGAAATAGCAGATAAATGTGGTGCTTTACTTATGGTGGATATGGCACACTATGCAGGTTTAATTGCAGCAGGTGTTTACCCAAATCCAGTACCTCATGCAGATTTTGTAACTTCAACTACACATAAAACATTGCGTGGTCCACGAGGCGGTATTATTTTAGCTAAAGAAGAACACGGCAAAATGTTAAATTCTTCAATATTCCCAGGTTTACAAGGTGGTCCATTAGAGCATGTTATTGCGGCTAAGGCGGTTGCATTTGGTGAAGCATTACAGCCTGGATTTAAAATTTATCAAGAGCAAGTTAAGAAAAATGCGGTTGCTTTAGCAAATACTTTGATTAAACGCGGCTTACGTATTGTATCTAACCGTACCCAATCTCATCTTATGTTGGTTGATTTGCGTGCTAAAGGTATAACAGGTAAATTGGCCGAAGAAGCTTTAGGTAATGCAAATATTACAATTAATAAAAATGCTATTCCAAATGATCCTGAGAAGCCTTTTGTAACTAGTGGTATTCGTTTAGGTACACCTGCTGTTACTAGTCGTGGTTTTAAAGAAGCTGAATGCGAACAACTTGGTAATATGATTGCAGATGTTTTAGAAAATCCAACAGATGAAGCCGTAATTACTAAAGTTAAGCAGCAAGCTTTAGAATTATGCTCTAAATTGCCAGTTTACTCTTAGGTAACACTTTAAAATTTAAAAGGCATATATTTAATATATGCCTTTTAATATATAAGTAGTTACAAAATAATTAACTTTGTTTTAATGCATCTTTAAGTTTTTTCTCGTCTAATTTATTTTCCATTTTTGCAACTATTATTGTTGCCATGCTGTTACCAACTAAATTAGTAACGGCACGCAATTCAGACATTATTTTATCTATGCCTAATAAAATTGCAATAGTTACTACAGGTATTTTACCGTGCATTGCTGCTAATGTACCTGCGAGCACTATAAATCCTGCACCACTTACACCCGCTGCTCCTTTGCTAGTTGCCATGAGCACCAATATGATAGTGAAATATTCTTCTAAGCTTAAATGAATATTAAATGCTTGAGATAAAAATGCAATAACCAAAGCTAAATAAATATTTGTACCGTCTAGATTAAAGCTGTATCCAGCTGGAATTACTATTCCAACAACCGATTCATTAATACCATTATTTTTGAGCTTTCTCATAATAGGCCCAAGCGCACTTTCACTAGATGATGTAGCAAATACTAAGATAATTTCATCTTTAATAAATCGAATAAATTGCAGTATATTAATTCCTGCAAATTTGGCAATTGATCCTAATATGATTAGTATAAAAAATGTACATGCTGCAAACATAGTTATAACTAAACCCAGCATATGCCATATTACGATAATTCCAAATTGTCCTAACATAAACCCCATTGCAGAAAATGCTGCAATTGGTGAAAACCACATTACGATGCTTAAAGTTTTAAATAAAAATTTTTGAATTAGATGTAACTTATCTATAATTATATATCGCTTTTTTCTTGTTGCATAAAATAAAATAAATCCACAAATTATGGCAATAAATAATATTTGTAAGGTGTTTCCAGTAATAAATGGTGTCCAAATATTATTTGGTACTGCTGATAGCAATATTTTACTCATACTTGTGGCTTGCTCTGTATTTTCTGTGTATTTACTAACTAAATGAGGGTCAATGCTTGCTACAGATAAATTTAAGCCATTTCCAGGCTGAAATATATGCCCAAATCCTAAGCCTATTACTAATGCGATTGTTGATACTGCTTCAAAATACAAAAATGATTTTGCACCGATACTACCAAGTTGTTTTAAATTTCCCATGCCAATTATTCCGCTGATAACTGTAAAGAAAATAATTGGCCCGACCAAAATTTTAATTACCGAAATAAATGTATCGATAATTGGCTTAGTTTGTTTTGCGGTATCAGGAGCAAGTATGCCAAAGAATATACCTGCTATCATAAAAATAATGACAAAAAACCATAAACTACGAAACCAAGGTGATTTTTTTATTTGTAGCTCATTTTGCATTTTAAATAAATCCATTAATATTTTATATAAATTATGTTGCTTAAACACATATTCTAACCAACTAATAATCTTTTGTGTAATGTTTTTGTAAAGGTTGTGGTAATACTGCTTTATTTTGATTGCTGATTAAATGTTGTTGTGTGATTTGTTGTTATATATCAATAGCTTGTAGTGTTAGATGCAGGTGAAAACATTTTGTTATGGAATGGTGCTATTTCTGGTAAAATAATGTCAATTAATAGGTGAAAATAAGTAATGTTAGAAGCAGAAATAGTTTGGCAGCAGTGTTTGGCATTGATAAAAGAAATGGATGTCGTTAGCGAAGTGGAATTCAATACTTGGTTGAAAACATTGCAACCAAGAGTTCAAGATGGATATTTAGAAATAGTGGCATCAAATCATTTAACATATGATTTTGTAAGTAAAAAATATTGGGCAAAAATTTTACCTGTTTTAGAAACATTGACAGGTGATGCACCTGTAAAACTAATAGCTTCTAGCGTGAAACCCAAGATTAATTTGTCGCAAAACACTACATTAGTTAAAGATAGTCCTGAGCAAGATACGAATAACTATAAAAAAGAAGTAGTTATTGATAAATCTAAGTCTGCTAATAATAAGCAACGTCAAGATAAGCAAATTTTGCAACATTTGCATGAATCAACAAAACTCAGCAAAGAGTTTACTTTTGATAATTTCGTCTTAGGTAGTTCTAATCAGTTAGCTGTTGCTATAGGTAAACATGTAACAGAGCATGTTGGACATGTAGACCATAATCCTTTATTTATATACGGTAATGTAGGTTTAGGTAAAACACATTTAATGCAAGCAATTGGTAATGAAATACATAAAAATAATCCTAATGCAAAGATTCGTTATTTACATGCAAATGAGTATGTTAAAGACGTAGTGAAAGCTTCTATGTCTGGGGGCTTTGATGCGTTTAAGAAGTATTATGATAATTTAGATTTATTGTTATTTGATGATATTCAATTTATTGCTGGTGATAAAACAAAGAGTCAGGAAGAGTTCTTTTATACATTTAATCATATGCTAGAAAAAGGTAAGCAAGTAATAATGACTTGTGATACTTACCCTAAAAATATCGGTAAATTGAATGATAGATTAGTTTCACGTTTTGCATCAGGGCTTACTGTTGAGATTCAGCCTCCAGTATTTGAGATGCGTGTTGCTATTCTTAAAAGAAAAGCAATGCAGGGTAGTAAAATTGATTTAGATGATGAAGTTGCTCACTTCATTGCTCATAATATTAAGTCTAATGTGCGTGAATTAGAAGGTGCTTTAAAAAAAGTATTGTATCACGCAAAATTCTCACGAGTTGGTTTAACTATTGGCGTGGCAAAAGAAGCTTTAATGGATATTATTGCTGGTGATTCACGCAATCTATTAATTGAAGATATTCAAAAGGCTGTTTGTGATTTTTATAAAGATGTAAAATTTGCAGATTTAATTTCAAAAAAACGTACTCAACAAATTGTACGACCTCGTCAAATTGCTATGACTTTATGTAAAGACCTTACTCAATATAGTCTGCCAGCAATTGGGACTGCTTTTGGAGGGCGTGATCACACTACGGTCATTCATGCTCAAAAAACTATTAATGAGTTACGCAAATCTGATGACAAAGTAGAGCGTGATTACAAATTATTATTACAAATGTTACAAAACTAAATTTAGGAGCTAGTGTATGCTATTAAAATTTCATCGTGATATTATCTTAAAACCATTAACTCAGGTTATGGCATTTGTTGAAAAGAAACAAACTTTGCCAATCTTAGCAAATGTTTATATCAAAAAAATTGATGATAAAGTTATATTAGTTGCTAATGATATGGAAATTCAGGCAACTTTATATGTAGATGGTGGAATAGATGGCGATAATTTTACAATTACGTTACCTGGGAAAAAATTTCAAGATATATTAAAAGCAATGCCTGAAGAAGAGGTTGCTTTAGATATTACAGACAATAAAGTTGTAGTAAAGTCAGGTCGTACTAAATTTACACTACAAAGTTTACCTGCAGAGAGTTATCCTTTATTAAAAGTTGATCAAGATTGTGTTGCTCAATTTAGTTTATCTCAAAAAAACTTACGGGATTTAGTTGGTAAAGTCCAATATTCAATGGCTGCAAATGATAGTCGTATATTCTTAAATGGAATGCTATTAGAAGTAAAAAATAATGAATTACAATTTGTATCAACAGATGCCCATCGTTTAAGTTTTGCAAAATTTATTTTAGCTGATTTAGTCCCTGATATTAGTGTTATTTTGCCTCGTAAAACTATTTTAGAATTATTTAGACTTCTAGAGGATTCAGAAGATACAATTACAATAAAAGTATATCCAAATCAAGTACTCTTTGAAGATAAGGGTAAACAATTAATTACTAAAGTTATTGATGGTAAATATCCAGATTATAATCGAGTGATTCCAGTTACTAATGATAAATTATGTTTGATTAATCGTGATGAATTATTAAAAGCCGTACAACGTGTTTCTGTAATTGGAATTGACAAATTAAAAACGCTGACTATGGAACTAAAACCCAATTTATTAACTATTAGTTGCCGTAACGAAGAGCAGGAAGATTCTCGTGATGAAATTATAGTTCAATATGGATATGAACACGAGTTGCGTTTAAATTTTAATATTACATATGTGTTGGATGTTTTAAATAATAGTAGCGAAGAAAATTTACAATGGGCATTTTTTGATAATCAACGTAGTGTGTTGGTGACAGTACCAAACGAAGTAGATTTTAAATACGTAATTATGCCTTTAAGAACATAATTACTCTGCGACTAATTTAAGTCTTATACTTATATAAATAAATGAGGATTTAGGATAGCGCTAGTTTAACAAAACAATTTTGGAAGATGGTTTTTAAGGAACATCGATGACAAGTAGTAAAAGTTATGATAGTAGTAGTATTAGGGTCTTAAAAGGTCTTGATGCAGTTCGTAAACGTCCTGGTATGTATATCGGTGATACTCAGGATGGTACTGGTTTACACCATATGGTATTTGAAGTTTTAGATAATTCCATTGATGAAGCATTAGCTGGACATTGTAACGCTATTCGCGTAGTAATTCATGAAGATAATTCGATTTCAATTGAAGATAATGGTCGTGGTATTCCAACTGATATTCATCATGAAGAAGGTCGCTCTGCTGCCGAAGTTATTATGACAGTACTTCATGCTGGTGGTAAATTTGATAATAGCGAAGATAGCTCTTATAAAATTTCTGGTGGTTTGCATGGTGTTGGTGTCTCAGTAGTAAATG
>JAQUVM010000065.1 GCA_028693355.1 Burkholderiales bacterium | reverse complement strand
TTTAAATACACCACTTGGTAATGAAATAACTGCAATCAGATTGCCTTGATTATTCTCACCTATTACTAACATTTCACGAAGTTGTTTGTATACGTTACCACTTTGGAATATTATTCCTTCTGGAACAATGATTCCAGCTCTCCCATCGAGACGTAAATGCTCCAAAATATAATCACAAAATAAAACTTCAGATTTGGTTGCTTTTAACCTAAATTTACTATGTGGTTTAATTCCACCTTTTGGTGTCATAAATGGCGGATTAGCTAAGATTACGTTAAATTTATCGCCCCATTTTTCATCATTGGATAAGGTGTCATATTCATAAATATGTGGGTTGGTATCACGATGTAGATAGAGATTTATCAGCGCAATTTTTACCATGTCAGGTGTTATGTCATAGCCATAGATATTATTGAATACTTGGCTAAATTCTGATAATTGTAGGTTTGCTGTATCACGAATATATTGAAATGCCGAGATTAAAAATCCGGCCGTACCACAGGCAGGATCTAAAATAGTGTCGTTTTTTGTGGGTTTGATAACTTTAACCATAAAATCAATAATATGGCGTGGTGTGCGAAACTGCCCAGCATCTTTTTGTGAGCCTAAAATTGATAATAGATACTCAAAAGCATCGCCGAGTTGCTCGCTATCTTGGTTATAATCAAAACCGTTAATTTCTTTCAAAAACAAGGTTAAAGTTTCTGGATTACGATACGCTAAAAAAGCACCTTTGAAAATATGCTGAAATACATCTGGAATACTTTGGTTTAGCTCAATTTGTTGGATTCCATCAGCATATAAATTCAAGCGCTCCAAATTGGTTAATTTATTATCCATGAGCTTTGACCATGCAAAGCGTTCATAATTATCCACAAAGTAAATACGTTTACCCGCAAATTGCTCATTAAAATCGTCCATATCGTTCATAAATTTATAAACTAAGGCAATCGTAATTTGTTTAACCTGATCAACTGGATTTGGCACTACACCAACTAGTAAGTCGCGGAGATTGTTAATTTTTGTTTTATCTAGCATTGTGGTCTTTCTTTAATTTAATTGCATTTGTGTATTATTTTTTATTTCATTAAATATATCATTGCGATGCGTTTTTATTTCTTTATCAAACATATCTTGGATAAATGGAGCGACCCAATATTGTGCTTCATCGGGCGGGGTAGTTCCACAGTCTATATAATCCATATAATCACTTGATAGCATATAATGGTTATTTAAATAAAACAAATATGCCGTGTGTTGTATGAATAGCTCCTGCAAGCAAAAGTTAAAATTATTTAAATGAACTACTCTATCTTTTAAATAAATATTTTTATCGTTGGTTAATAAATTTTTGAAAAAATTCCAATGAGTATGATCATTACACAACTTTCTGACTTTTTTATATCTGTCATCAACTGATAATAATTTTGTAATTGATAAAAGTTTTTGTGAGTTTTTAATATATTCTGACATAGCTCTATATTCAGGAATTTTTTGTTTACCATGTAACCAATCATTAATTTGTTTAACAACTAGGTTTTCTAATGTAAAGTTTTCTGATAGATATAAGTTCGTATAGATATTAATTATACTAGAATCATAATATTTACGTAATAACGTAAACGCGTCATTTATCTTCCCATCCCAGAGTAACACCTTAATTGATTCTAATGTTGTGCTAAGCGAAGAGCAAACGTACGTATCTAAATTAATTATTGATGTTGTACCTATTGTAACAAAGTGCACAATTGAACCTGATAATTGATTGTAGAAGTTAATATATTGATCTAGGCGTAAAAAAAGCTTATGGTTTCTATACTCTTCATCTAATTGATCATTGCTATATAGCATTGAGTATTTACTTTCGAAGATTAAATATTTTAGGTTGGCTATTGGCAAACAGTGCCATTTTAGCAAAATTATCTGCTCCAACTTTCATTAAATCACTACGTTCCAAACCCATTTGTGTAAGTTCTGGAAAGCGTTTTTGATTAACAGATTCAGCAAATTCTTTGTTTTCAACGTAGAGTTTAAAACAATGATAAATTCTATCATCTGCAAGATCATCCAATTTTGCAAATTGCTTAAATCGACTATAGTATTCAGCAATTTTTTCTTCACGGGTTGAATAATTGTTAAATTTGCCAAAAATTTTAGCCAAGACATCTTGCCAAGTTAGTCTATAGTCTAGTTGTTCAAATTTCTCAATTTTATCAAGTGTAATAAATTCGTTTGGTTTATTTTCGTAACGCTCTCGAATAATTTTTTCAGCTTGTTCAATATTGCCAGATTGCATGAATTGACAGATTTCACCATCTATCAATATTTTGTTAGATTCCCATGATTTGTACAATTCACGATCTATTTTCATACCATCTTTGCCAATGACATGATTTTTAGAAGAGTATAATTTGTCTGTATCTTTATCGATAATAACATTTGGATTAGGCGGTGGTATGTCTACGCCTGTTGTAGTACCTTGTTTAGCATGTTTTAATTCACGGATGGCTGAATAATCTTTATTTTCAAAGTATTCATAATTGGCAAAGTAATCAATTAGATAATATTCGTCTTTGGCAGTTTTTAAATCAGTTTGATTTATACGCTCATAAATAAAATCTGCTTTTCGCGTTCCACGGCCTTTGATTTGAATAAAATCAATAGCTGACATGATTGGACGCATGAGAACGACATTTAGTAAATCAGGACAATCATAACCTGTTGTCATCATTGCTACGGTTACACATATACGAGCTTTGCTAGTTCGATAATTTTCTAAGAATGGCGAAATTGTACCTATTAGTCGATTTTCACTAAAATCTGTAGTATAGCTTTGTGCATCTGAGATATTTGATGTAATTTGAACCGCAAAATCAGATTGATATTTATTTGGAAAATACTCATCAGCTAACTTATTTAAAATCTGGGTTATTTTGCTAGCGTGTGCTTGGCTTACCGTAAAAACAATAGTTTTGCCAACTTCACCACTTAATGGGTCACGCTTGGCTGATTCTATTAAATTTTGACAAAATTCAATATTGGTATTTTCGTTAAAGAATTTTTTCTCAAAATCTGATCTTTTTATGTTTTCAGTTGTTTCTTGTCCTGTTTCATCGATATAAGTATAGTTTAGGCCTTCTTCGCTTAATATTTCTGTGGTTTTATCTGTCCTACTGTCAATCACTATAGGCATTAATAAATAGTTATCTTTTACGCCCTGAACTAAATCATATCTAAAGGCTGGTTGATAATCATAGCTATCAGTAGTTATATTATAAAATGCAGAGTCAAATATCATATAAGTATCAGATAACTCACGTTTTTCTAGGCTAGCGGAGTCCGTAACTCTAGTTTTAGCTACATCTACGCCGCGTAAGTAGTCTTTTGGCGTTGCAGTTAGGCCTACTTTATAACCACGAAAATATTCAAAAACTCGTCTCCCACGGTTTCCAATACACCGATGTGCTTCATCAGTTATAATTAAATCAAAATCTTGTGGTGTAAATATTTGCTCGTAGCGATTGTTTTTAATAAAACTTTGGATAGTTGAAATTAAGATAGTAACGTTTTGCCAATTTTGGCGCTCTTCTTTGTATGTTGCACAAGTAAATCCGTTGGGTACAGAAATAGTTTTTTTAAAGCTCTTAATTGTTTGCTCTTCAAGTTCTATTCTATCCACCAAAAATAATACTTTTGTAGCATTCCCAGTTTTCATGAATAAATTAATAATTGCTGCTGCTGTAGTGGTCTTTCCTGTACCTGTTGCCATTTCTAGTAAAAATCTACTTTTGCCACGGGTAACTTGTTTGGCAATTGCTTTTACCGCATTGACTTGATAATATCGTAATGTTTTTAATTGATACTCATCTAAGTATGCATTCTGTTCATCGTGATTTTTACCTTGCATTAAGTGATAAATATTTGGCTCAACTAATTCGGTTAAGAAAAATTTATCAATCTTAATTGATTCAATTTTATCAGCTGGGGGGTTCCAATTACGGCGAGATATCAATTCTTCCTGGGTAGGGAAAATATCCATTTTTTCTGGCGACCCAAAAGCTACATTCCATAAAAAATGGTGTTCGCCATTGGTTAAGATTACAAACTCTAGATTTAATGATTTAGCATAATTACGTGCTTGTTCTTTACCATCTAATGCTGATTTTTTAGGGCTTTTTGCTTCGATTACAGCGATTTGCTGATAGCTTTGATCTAATAAAACATAATCTGCTCTTCCTGTTTTATTATTTACCTCAACTTTAACGTTGGGTTTTTGGCCGTCTAAATCGTGTAAAATCCATTTGCTTCTGCGGAGCATTTCATCAATTCTTAATCGTGCTTGTGCTTCATTGATTGTCATAAATTTGCGTCATTATAAAAGAATATTGCATTTTACCATATTATATTATTGACATATTTGATTCTTTTACAATGCTTTTAGCGCTAATTTTGAGTATAAAGTTTTGTCTGCAAATTTTTACGATAAGCATCCGACTCAGCTTACATCTTATGTTGTGAGAGTGTTTTAATTTAGCAACTTTTTAAACTTGGCTGCCAAAGTCTTTAATTAAGTTTATTTGTGGTTAATATTTGTTTAGAGTAATGTAAGCGGCATGGAACTATTTGTTATTAACCTTGTACTTTTAAGATATGTGGCATGTTCATTTTTATATATTACTATTTCCAATCATTAAAGGTTGTAGGCCAACACCTTGCATTGCGAGATCTTTAACAATATGAATAATACTATATATAATTAATAAGCCCCTTTTGTACAAATCCTCTAATAGAACGTAAATTTGTTTAGTCATTCTCTCAAGGTGGATTGAATACACTTATTAAAGATTAATGAACGTTAAAATAGAGGCTTATTGTATCAGTGCTTTTTTATAGCTTATTGATATGAATTTTATATTTATATTAAATTGTAATCTGTTATTTCCAAACACCATCTTTCCAATGCCTGCGACATACTGATACATATTTAGTATCAATTTGTTTTAGCTTATCATCATCAACAACTATTTGTGATCCATCTTTGATAACAACTCCATCACGTACTAGCATATTAAAATTAGCTTTGCGTCCACAATGACAAATTGTTTTTACTTCTTCTAATGTATCAGCAATAGCAAGTAATTCTGCCGTCGGTGGAAATGGCTTACCACGGTAATCGCTACGTAATCCATAACAAATCACAGGTACATGTAGATAATCAACAACGTCAGATAATTGTATTATTTGTTCTACGGTAAAAAAATGAATCTCATCGATTAGTATACATGCATACTTTTGCTTTTCTAATTCTAGCTTTACTATATCATATAGATTATCTGTTGCAGATGTAGAAATAGCCTCCTTATCAAATCCAATTCGGGATTTTACTTTGTTATCACCAGCTCTACGGTCTATCATGGATGTAAGTACTAGGGTATGTTGCCCGCGATCTTCATAGTTATATGCTACTTTTAATAAATCTAGTGTTTTTCCTGCATCCATTGCTGAATATCTGAAGTATAGTTTAGCCATGTTTATTTAGTCCCAAAAATTCTATCACCAGCATCGCCAAGACCAGGGACAATATACTGATGATCGTCTAGTTTTTCATCTATTGATGCTGTATATATTTCAACGTCTGGATGCGCATCTTGTAGTTTTTTAATACCTTCTGGTGCTGAAATAATGCAAACAAATTTAATATTAGTGGCACCTTTTTTCTTAAGTAAATCAATCGTTGCAATAGCAGACCCACCTGTTGCAAGCATAGGATCTAAAACAAAAACATCACGAGATTCTATATCTGTTGGAGTTTTACAATAGTATTCCACCGGCATGTGAGTTTCAGGATCCCGATACATACCGATATGACCAATCTTAGCAGTAGGTATAAAATCCGCTATGGCATCAGACATTGCAAGTCCTGCTCTTAAAATTGGTATTAGTGCTAGTTTGCGTCCAGCAATAACAGGGGACAGCGTTTTTACTACTGGGGTTTCTATTTCAATTAATTCTGTTTTTAATTTACGCATTGCCTCATACCCAATCAGTTGTGATAATTCGTATGCTAATTCACGGAATGCTTTTGTTCCAGTATTTTTATCTCGCATAATAGTTAATTTATGCTGAACTAGTGGATGGTTTATTACGTGTACATTATTCATATTTTTATAATTTTCTTTTAATTGTATTTAACTGTTACTCATGAATTTAATATGATATTTTGAATGATTATATTACTTAATTACTTCACTGGTATTTCATGAGTCAGTTTACATTCTTCTAATTTATGCTTTTGCTCTACATCTAGATATGTATCGTTAATATAGTCAAGCTGTAAAGATGCAAGTCCCATAAATTTACCATCTTCTTCATAATAGTCAACTATAAAACCTACTTCTTGATTATCAATAGTAGGACTAAATACCTGGTTTCCTATTGCTGGCATATTGCCTGTGGTAAATTTAACTAGACGACGTTTTACTTTACCTAAATAATGAGTTCTAGCTACAATTTCTTGACCAGTATAGCAACCTTTTTTAAAGTTTACTCCACCAATTATTTCAAAGTTAATTTGCTGTGGAATAATTTTTTCTGCAGATTCTGGGTATATAAAAGGTAAACTATTTTCAACTAGAAGTTTATGCCAATTATTTGCATTTGTAGTATTAGGTAAGTTTGAATTACCGATAGTAATATATTTATTCGCTGCAATTTCTATCTGAATTAATTCTTCATTGGCTGCATTATCTAAAGAAATATTTATATCTAATATATTTATAGTAACTTTGCTACGTAAGACAAACATTTTTATTCTAGGTAATATTTTTTCTGCATTATTTTTGTCAGTAATTAAATAATACTGATTTTCATTTGTTTTTGTGATAATGAAATTAGCTAATATACGACCCTTAGTATTTAAGTGCGCTGATAGTTGAAATTTATTTGTGTCTAATTCTTTTATATCGTTAGTTAACTGACCTTGAAGGTATGTAGCTGCATCTGCACCTTCTACGCTAATGATTGCTAGCTGTTCATTTAGTGAAATTGATTCCATAGTTATACTCCTTTTATCGCATTATTTTAGCATGGTAAACTGTTTGCAGCTTAGTTGTGTTTAAGTGATGTTTTTATTTTTATATTCATAATGTTGTAAAAAACGCTATTTGGTATTGTATTTTTATATAAGCTTATGCTAAAATCACCGCCTACCACTTACCGTTGCAAATAAGGTTCTAGCATACAGCTAGGTATATTTGTAATAAAAATTAATTAGGAATTATTTATGAAAACATTTTCAGCAAAAGCCCATGAAGTAAATCACGAATGGTTTGTTGTTGATGCTAAAGACCAAGTTTTAGGTCGTTTAGCGGCTAAAATTGCACACGTATTACGCGGTAAACACAAAGCTATCTATACTCCACATACAGATACTGGTGATTTTATTGTAGTAACAAATGCAGAAAAGTTAGTAGTTACTGGTAAAAAAACTTTACAAAAGATCTACTACCGTCATACTGGTTACCCTGGTGGTATCTATTCTCGTACTTTCAACCAAATGTTGGAAAAAGCTCCTGAGAAGATTTTAATCAATGCAGTTAAGGGTATGTTACCTAAAGGTCCTTTGGGCTATGCTATGATTAAAAAATTAAAAGTGTATACAGGTGAATCTCATCCGCATACAGCTCAACAACCTAAACAATTAGAGATTTAATAGGAGCTAAATAATGGTTGGAAATTACAATTACGGTACAGGTCGTCGTAAAAGTTCAGTAGCTCGTGTATTCATGACTAAAGGTTCTGGAAAAATCGTTATTAACGATAGAGAATATGATAAATATTTCTCTCGTGCTACTAGCTGCATGATCGTACGTCAGCCTCTAGAGTTGGTTGATCACTTAAGTACATTTGATATTAAAATCAATGTGCATGGTGGTGGTGAGACTGGTCAAGCAGGTGCTGTTCGTCACGGTATTACACGTGCATTGATCGAGTTTAATTCTGAGTTGAAATCTGCTTTATCTCAAGCTGGTTTTGTTACTCGTGATGCTCGTGAAGTTGAGCGCAAAAAATGTGGTTTACGTAAAGCACGTAAACGCAAACAATTCTCTAAACGTTAATCGTTTACTGAAGAGTTTTCAAAAGCCTGTGTATTTTATACACGGGCTTTTTTATTATGTTTACCAATGGATGGATATAATTCTGTAAAGGTATTGTATATGTATTTAAATTAACTTAAAACAATAGATTTTTATAGAATAGTTGCTGTTCAAACATTAATTTTATGCTAGAATTATGCCTATCAAGGTCGGATTTGTTTCTCCAGCTTGCGCGACCTTGGTTTATGCTTTATAAGCTAAAGGGAGAGTCACTTATTACAACAATGGTTGTTATATCTATTATTTTCTTCTTAGCTGATAAAATTAATTAGCTTATTATTGTTTCAATTAAATATTAGTACATTATTAGCTTTATAAGTTATTAAGTTAGCTTATTTTAATTAATTATGTTGAATTTAGAAACAGAAAATAGCTTAAGCTATATTTAAATTTTACAAGGAATTAATAATGTCAGAATTTTTATTTACTTCTGAATCAGTATCAGAAGGTCATCCAGACAAAGTTGCAGATCAAATTTCAGATGCTATTTTGGATGCTGTTTTTTCTCAGGATAAATATTCACGCGTTGCTGCGGAAACTCTTGTGAATACAGGTCTAGTTGTTTTAGCCGGTGAAATTACAACAAATGCAAATGTTAATTATCAACAAATAGTACGCGATACTATTCGTGATATTGGCTATACAAAAAATGAATATGGATTTGCAGCAGATAGTTGTGCCATCTTAATTAATTATGATGAACAGTCACCAGATATTGCGCAAGGCGTAAATGAAGGTGAAGGGATTGATTTGGATATGGGTGCTGGAGATCAAGGTCTTATGTTTGGTTATGCTTGTGATGAAACATCTACTCTTATGCCATTACCAATTTATTATTCACATCGTTTGATGGAGAAGCAGTCTCAAGTTCGTAAGTCAGGTCAGTTAGCTTGGTTACGCCCAGATGCCAAGGCTCAATTAACGGTGCGTTATGATAATAATACAGGTAAGGCTCTATCTTTTGATTCTATTGTATTATCAACACAACATGATCCAGAGTTAACACATAAGCAGATTGAAGAAGCTGTAATCGAAGAAATTATTAAGCCAGTATTACCTAATGAAATGCTAACAAAAAACACTAAATATTTTATAAATCCTACTGGTAAATTTGTAATCGGTGGTCCAATGGGTGATAGCGGTTTAACTGGGCGTAAAATTATTGTAGATACTTATGGCGGTGCTGCTCCTCACGGTGGCGGAGCTTTTTCTGGTAAAGATCCATCAAAAGTAGATCGTTCTGCGGCATATGCAGCCCGTTATGTTGCAAAAAATGTTGTTGCTTCAGGTTTAGCTCGTACTTGTCAAGTTCAAATTGCTTATGCAATAGGTGTGGCAAAACCAGTTGGTATTAATATTCATACTTTTGGTACCGGTAAAATTGATGATAGGAAAATTGAGCAATTAGTGATGAATAGTTTTGATTTAAGGCCAAAAGGCATTATTCATGAATTAGATTTACTTCGCCCTATTTATCGTAAAACTGCTGCTTACGGGCACTTTGGACGAGAGGATTCTGACTTTACTTGGGAAAAAACGGATAAGGCTGATTTATTAGCAAATTCAATCTAATTTAGTTTATAATAAAGACGGCATTTTATAATGCCGTTTTATTTTTTGAAGAAGATAGAAAATGAAAAAAAAATTACTTGTTGGGTTGCTGATTTTATTAGTAGTTGTTTTTATTAGCGTGCTATATTTATTTTTTCAATCTAAATCAACTGATTCCTATACGGTAAATCCAGTTAGTGAGTATGAGGATGTTTTAAAAGAGGCTGAATCGCATTTAATTATTCCAAATGCAGAACAAGTTAAAGAACCTGTTGCATTAACTACAATGCTTGAATCTGGAATAAATACAAATGGCGGCTTATTATTAAGTAAAAAAATGTCTGATCAGGCAACATATAAATATAAAATTACGTTAAATAAAAATGATATAGGCATCAATACAGTATCTCAAATAGAGTTGGTGAAAGCATTTTTGGTAGAAAGCCAACAGGTATTATTGTTTGGGTTTAATCAAGGTGGGAATCAATGTGATAAAGAATACCAATTTTTAGCTATCAATGGAGATAAACATAAACTAAGTAAAGTATTTGGTAGCTGTTTGCCAATAACTAATATTGTAGAGAGTGGCGGAGATATTTATGTACTTATGCCTCAAAATAATCCATATCTAGGAGATAATATAGCTACTACGTATATTTATCATGATTTTAAAATCACTGAAGTTAAAAAATCAAATAAACAAGTAATACGCTCTATTTACAAAAACTTAACGGCAAAACAAGTTATTCAAATGGCTGCTAAAGATTCTTGTTATCAAGATGGTGTAATGCTTGATAGTTCTTCTTGTGATGGTGGGCGTAAATATTGTGCGATGTTTAAGAGTTTGCAAAAACCTAAGAAAGATTCAAATTATTACATTTTAAAGGATTTTTGTAGCTAATGAAATATACAGTAAATTTTCAATTTCCCACTTTTGGTTTGCAAATATTCCATAATGGAGAAATATTACTTTCTGCTAGATTTTTTAATCCAATGTTAGAACATTTGCCTGTTTATGATGGCGGGGATTCAAATCTAAGTGTAAAAATAGTTGAGCAACTAGAATCATATGTAAAGAATCCAAATTTTAAGTTTGATTTACCATACGAATTAAATGGTAGTCCACATCAATTAAAAGTATGGGATTTAATGGAGACTTTAGAGTCTGGAATTGTTTTAACATATGGTGAAGTAGCTAAAGAAATAAGATCTGCTCCTCGTGCAGTTGGTGGCGCTTGTGGTAAAAATCCTTTACCTGTTTTTGTTCCTTGCCACCGGATTATTGCTGCTAATCATGGTTTAGGTGGGTTTAATTCAGGGAATATTTTTTTTAATTTAGGAATAAAAAAATGGTTATTGGAGCATGAGGGTGTGAAGATTAAATA
>JAQUVM010000169.1 GCA_028693355.1 Burkholderiales bacterium | reverse complement strand
TATGCATATCTTCGATTAAATCATCTATATACAAATGCTCTATTCGTTGAGTATTAAATATTGAGCTACGACGCAAAATACCATGCACTTCATAGCCTTTGTCAATCAAAAACTCAGCTAAGTACGATCCATCTTGACCATTTATACCTGTTATTAATGCTGTTTTTTTTGTATTCATTTAATCACTTACTTTTAAATCATTCTATTTCTTGAATATTATCATATATATTAGTGATAATACCGCTATTCAACTTATATATTCGATCACAATTTTTCAAAGAGCTAATTCTATGTGCTATCATAATAATAGTTTTATCTCGTGCTGAATTATTTAGTTCTTCAATAATCTGACTCTCTGTTTTATCATCAAGAGCAGACGTAGCTTCATCCATTACAATAATATCAGGATCATTATATAATGCGCGAGCAATACCTATACGTTGTTTTTGACCACCTGAGAGCATTACCCCACCATCGCCCACATGCGTATTGATACCTTCTTTTTGTTGTAAAAACTCCCAAATTGCGGCTTTTTTTAATGCTATAATTACTTTCTCTTGATCAAACTCATGATTCATAACTATATTTTCAGCAACAGTCCCATCAAATAAATAAATTTCCTGTGGAATATAACCAATATGTTGACGCCAGCATATAAGATCACTATCGGCTAATTGATTACCATCAATAATAATATCACCAGATAAATGATAAAGATCCTGACTGTGGTCATATAAGCCCATGATAATATCTACCAAAGTACTTTTGCCAGATCCCGAGCTTCCAATAAATGCTATATGCTCACCTTTATTAATTTTTAATGAAACACCAGATAGTATCTGTTTTTTATTATTATAAGAAAACTCAATATTTTTTAACTCTATGTACTTATTTAATGTAATACAAGCCGTGGCATTGTCATATAATTCTTCAACTTTACTTAATTCATTTTTAACACGAATTAAAATTGGTTCTGCATGTATGATACCGTTTTTAGCATCCATAATTCGTGTAATGCTTGGTAATAATCGATAAAAAGTTAACATTAAAAGTGAAATTATAGGTATAAAGCTACTTCCTGCTCCAACCCCATGTACCAACTCTTGGTAAATAACCATACCAATCATAATGAGAAATCCGCTTAACTCAAGTAAATTCTTAGGTTGTCGCTCAAGTACCATTCTTTTGCAGTCATTATCATGATATTGATTACTTAACTGCATGTATTTATTTACGTAATCATCGTTTTTAACAAATAATTTTAAAAGCTTATAATTATGAACCAATGAATTTAGATATTGATTAGCATTTGAAACAGCACTCCATGTTTCGCCAGACACTTTTTTAAATTTTGGCTGAATAATTCTTTGTACTAATAGTACATTACAAAATAAAAATATCGTAATGCATGTCATAACTTTCCAGTTAAATATCATTAATATCGAATACATGATAATCACGATAGAAAACTCAGTAATAATAATTGATAATCCAGAGATAGCACCAGCTATACTATTAATAGAACTATACAATTCTGAAGACCTACTACGATTTGTACTTAGATAGTAAATATATTTTTGTTTTAAATAGTTATTGAGCAATCTATATTTAATATTTTTGGTAATATTTTGCCCAAACGAAAATGACACATAATTTGCAAACGTATTAAAAATGGTTTTAAATATGAATAAAAATATAATTAAAAAACCGCATGAAACAATAAATCCAGCTGGAGAATTAAAATTAAATAAGTCATAAATATATTTATAATATTTATCATGAACTCTATCTGGATTAGTGACCAAACTCATAAATGGAAAAATACTACTAATAGTAAGAGTTTCTAAAATAGATGCCATTATTGAAATAACAATAACAAAAGGAAATTTTCGCTTTTCTTTTTCTTCAATAATATTAATAATTGATTTATAAAATTTATATAACATAATTCAGCCAAATTTAAAAAACCTTTAGCATAAACTTTCTGATTTTTAATGTTACATCTTATTAGCTTTTGTAATAAAAACTAAATTTACAAAATTAAATATCTTTAAGTCTAGCTAAAGGCTGCTAATTTTTATTTATTAGAAAACTATTGGTGTAATTCTCTGTTCATATGTGCTTACTTTAACCACTGGAATCGTATCCATATGATAACCTTTTGGTGGATTTGCAGTATAGAAAATATCTACACGATTATTACGAGCCTGTCTCACACCAGATGACTCAATTTCAAAAGCAGGTTCACGACTACCTTCAGATATTATGTCCGTATTTTCAAAAGGTACACCTAGTAAGAATAATACTGTACGCACATTTTGTGCTCTTTCCATAGCTAATGCTTCATCTTTTACATTGCTACTATAATCTGTTGAATGCCCAACTATTTTGACTTTAGCACTCGGGAATGCTCTAATATAAGAAGCGTTCCACTTTAAAACAAATAATAATGATGGATCAACAGTACTCTCATACTGGTGGAATACAATTGCATTTGGCATATTTTGAACAACATCCATACGCTGTACTATA
>JAQUVM010000168.1 GCA_028693355.1 Burkholderiales bacterium | reverse complement strand
TTTCGTGTACTTGGTTTGTTCTGCCGTCTGCTTGGTTACGAACCCAGACATCGGGAGGATTATCTCTATCTGCCTGCCAATAATAACCTCCTGATATTCCTAAATCTTCATGACGGTCTTTAATATAAAGATCAAGAGTAGAAGAATATAATTCTTGTGCTTTAAGAACTGCGGCATAAGCATCAAGCAAACCATGCCCCATTTCGATGTTCCAAGTACCATTTGGATGGCAAGGATTATTACTATATGTATATAAATCCGGTCTAATTTTTTGAGCCGTTTGTTCAATTATATCTTTAACATCTCTCTTATTTAAACAAGGATTAACCGAAAGAATAAGTGCTGCTACACCGGAAACATGAGGACAAGCAGCGGAAGTACCAGCAAACCATATCGTATAATCGGCATTTGTATAATCTTGATTTAGCAATGTTCCAGAATTCATCGTATGAATAGGCAAAGATGGATTATATCCTCCGCCATTTTGATTATCTGTGGTGGGTATAAGAACTCCTGGTGCAACTATGCTTAAACCAGTACCATAATTACTTCCCCAATCAATTTCTGTATCACATGATGTCGGACTCTTTCTTTCCCCACAAGGACTTATTGCTCCCACTGAAATAACCCCGTCTAAATATGAAGGATATAGAACAGACGAATCATTATTGTTTCCGGAAGAAAAAACAACTACAGTTCCTTTACCGTTTCTACCATTAACTAAAGCATTGTTTATAGCGCTATCAATAATAGGGCTAACAAGAGCATTTGCACCCCATGAATTACTAATAACAGACGCATTATTATTGCATGCAAAATTAATTCCATTTGCTAAATCTTGTCGTTCGTTAGGATATGGAGCAAGACTATGACTAATTGACATTATAGGTGAAAGAGGAGCGATACCAGCAATTCCAATATCATTATTTACTGTTGCTCCTATTATACCGGCACAAGCAGTTCCATGATTACCATAACCTCGTAATTGACTTGGAGATGTCCCGGATTCTGTATCGTAGCTAATAGGATACATATTTGTTAAATCAGGATGATTTAACTCAACTCCATGATCTAATACAGCAACAATAACATTTGAATCTCCAGCGGTAATTTGATGTGCTTCACAATAATTAATATCAATTCCTGCAATTCCGTTATATTGCCCGGTATTATTTAATCCCCATTGATTAGAAAAGCATGTATCATTTACACACATAGATATATTATCAACTAAAATATCAGGCTCTGACGCAGAAAATAATTTTGATTCATAAAATAAATTAGCCATTTGTAAAGCGTTACCAGTTGATTCTTTCGAACAGGATAATGTAAACCATAATGGCATATACTGATTATTTCCTAAAATACTTACATTATTTTCTTTTGCAATGCTTTCTAATAAAATCACATCATCAGAATTTTTTAATTTAACATAAAATAAATGTGATAAGCCAATAACTGTACTGTCTTGTGTTAAAAAAAATGGTGCTGAATAATCTATATTTGTATCTGATAAATTAGAAGTTGTATTATGGGCTTCAATAATTGTCCAATAATTTGTAGGTATTGTACTTAATCTAAAGGGAATTATATTAATAGTAATTTGCTTAAATGGTTCTACATTATATCCATTATTTTCTATTTGTCTCTTTACTATCATTGTATCATTTGCATTTTTAACCAATACAAACATTCTATTCGAAATAGTACTAAGTTCTTTTTGTTTGTCAGCATACCAATAATAAGTATCCTGTGCTTGTATCCACTTTACTAAAAGAACTAAAACTAAAACTAACGTAAACTTTTTCATAATAATTTAAAATTTTAATAATGTTGATTTATATTTAGGCTAACAATAGCATTAGAAGGTATTTTTTCAGACGTTAGAAGGAATCTTAACCATGAAAGTGGGCATAGGCTATAATCCATTGTTACATCAACAGATAATAAATATTGAGAAGGTCCTATCAATTCTAATGTGTCTACTATAGATACAAAACCTCCAGGAGTAGATCCCTTTGCTATTAATAAAGTGTTTTCTGTAAAATCTATTGCGGGATAAATTCCACTTGTGCAAGAAATGTAATTTGAAAGCTCTTCATCACTATTAATTACAACAAGGAAAGGAGATGCGTTATTGTACAAATTTTGCCATTGACAGCTACTCCCAGATAATGTATATTCTGTAAGAGGAATTATCTCCGATTTAAAACCGCTTTGACTTATCTTAACTTCTTTTGTTAAATTTTCCAAACTAACTTTTATAATGGCTTCTCTCGGCAAAGAATCCGGGTTTTCGGAAACCTTTATCGTTATTTTTCCGTTTTTATTTCCTGACGAATTTTCTAAACTACACCAATTATTTAGGCTAGCATTTTCTACAACAGCAGTCCATTCTCCGGAACTGTTCACACTGACAGAAAAAGTTCCGCCAATTGCTTCTACATTTATTTCTTTCGGGTCAATGCTTAAATTTGGATCTTTATCACAAGAACAAAACAACAGCAATGATATTATTAAAGAAATAAAAAAAT
>JAQUVM010000167.1 GCA_028693355.1 Burkholderiales bacterium | reverse complement strand
AATACTTATATTCTGTAGTAGCTATGTTATAAAACATGCCATAAAGGATGAGAATGTTTTAGGATTTTCAGTAGAAAAGATACTTTTTTTAATCCATCCGAACCGGGTATTCCATTAGTTATGCCAAGATAAATTGGCGATATTTCGATTAATTGTATACATGGATTAATGGTGGTCGGTGTGCAGTTGTCAGATAACATAGAATACCTTTTGAAATTATTATAAGCGAAACATTTTATAGTGAAACTAATATTTTTTTATCACTTCTATTTTTCATTAGTTAATTTGTCCAATTCTGTAGTAAAACTTGTCACTTCTTCAACACTAGCATTTGTTTCTTCTATTGCTGCTGATTGTTGTTCTGTTATAATTAATGTATTATTTGACATTTGAAGAGTTTTATCTACTGATACTTGTATTTTTCCTATTAAATCAGCTATGCCACTTGTTGTTTCCTTTGAACTTTCTGATAGATTTCTTATTTCTTTAGCAACTACACCAAACCCTTTACCCAGAGCTCCAACTCTTGCAGCTTCAATTGCAGCATTAAGTCCTAACATCTTTGTTTGATTTGCTATATCTTTTATGTATCCTAAAATATCATTTATTTCATTAGAAAGTCCTTTTACATTTTGGATCTCATTATTTAGTAAACTTTGATTTTCAGTAACTTCCATTGCAGATGCCGCAAGTTCTTCCGTTGCAGATGATATTTGTTCAAAAGTCTCCATAAGTGTTGATGTCATTTGTTTAATTTTTAAACGTTGATACCCTTCGTTTGAAAGTGTATTTGCAACTGCAAATAAAACCGATGCTGCTGATTTAATACTATCTTCAGCTATTATTTTTACTTCCTTAGCTGCATTATAATATTCATCTTCATTAAGTCCTAAGTTATTGGCAGTTCTTTTAAACTCACTTTCTTTAGGTTCCTCAAAAAGTATTTGTCCACCAAGTATTGTACCTATAAGTACACCTTGAACTATGATAGGTGCAGCAAAATCAATAAGTCCTGAATGACATTTGTAAATATGTGGTTTCCCAATTCTGAAAGCTTCCTCACCAGCACTACTATGACATTTTGCACAATTATTCTTTCCAATTTCTGTTGATTGAGTATAGTTCATGCAAAGTTTAATATACCTACTTGGTTGTGTGAATGGAATTCCATTTTTATCTACTGTTACACTGGCAATATTCATACTGTTTGCAAAATCATCTTGAAACTTTTGAAGAAAGTCTAAATCAATGATATCCTTTAACTCCAAATTATCTAAATCTATACTATCTCTTTTCATAATGTATTTCCTCCATAATTCTGTATTTTAGTTGCTTAAAAAGTCTATAAGAATTCATCATCTGATTATTATAATTTTATTATTTAGATCTTATATATAGTTCCTAAATTACTCTTATATATCTATATATCGACAAAAACAGGCACAACTTGACTATTTTTGTGCAGGCATATTAAATTTTTCAGTAAAGTATAAGCATAAGCCTAGTTTCACACATATGTGTGCTGTATGACTATATCAGCCTTTTACTATAACTTGTACACAAAAAAACAACATCAACATATGGATACAAATTTAACCTAGATATTAATACTGTTTTTTTTATAAAGAATCAATTGAGCATTAATTTTATTAATATTGGGTTTAAAAACATTTCTATAAATGGTATAATATAAAAAGTTATTGGGATAATATGTAAATTGATTGTATATAGTAATTAAATCTTAATTACTTATTACATGTAATTTTGAGATTAATAATTAATTAAAAAATTCTAGGAGGAATGAAAAAATCATGTTTAAAAGAGCAAATAAAATTACATCTTTATTAGTGGTTATTGCTGCGGTTGTTTCAATAGTACCTTCAACTATTACTAATGCTTCAGAGAAAGTAGCACCTTCAGCTGATATTGCAAATACTTCAACACAATCAGGAATGTATTCTATTGGTTGGTCTAAATTAGCTGATGGAACTTGGAACTTCTACGATGCAACTGGCACTAAGGTTACTGGCAACTGGGTTAACTTTGCTGGAGTTTGGTATTACTTTAAGGCTAATGGAACTATGGCTATTGGATGGTATCAAATTTTAGGAAATTGGTATTACTTCAATCAATCAGGAGTTATGTTAAGTAACACAGTTATTAATGGTTATAAATTAAATGCAGCAGGGGCTTGGGCTGAATAGTGAATTTGAATTAAAAATAAGGTGACGTCACCTAAACAAGATATAAAGTATGTTTATTGTATAATTTTGTATAAATAACCATAATAAAAAGACGTAGTAAAAATGCTACGTCTTTTAACCTAAACAATTTCTAAATTATCTAACGTATAACAGATTCAAAGCCATTATAATGACAATTAATTGATTTATATCATTATATTGCAGCTTCTATCCTAATAATTTCAAAGGCACTTAGCTCTTAGGTATTTAATATAAAGTCGGCAGCTTTAGCTGCACCGCCGCCGCTTTTTATTTTCTCTGAATATATCTTTAGATTTTGTTTAAATGCATTGTCC
>JAQUVM010000005.1 GCA_028693355.1 Burkholderiales bacterium | reverse complement strand
TGGTTTCCACCACTGCCATTTCTATTAGTATAAGCAATACCTAAGGGAATAATTAATCCATCAATTACCGTTATCTGAATTGCTGCAATATTAGAAAACCCACCATAAGAGCCACTCGGAGAAGTTGAACTTAATCCCTTAGCTGTAATAGTATTATTACTTATACTAAATAAATCTGAATTAGCGTTCATTAACGTTATACCAGACACATTACTACCAATTTTAAAAATTCCTTCATTACCCCAATTTTGATTAACAATTTGACCAACCAGATTTTCAGAATTAGCTGTTGAATATGTTACTTGCCCTGTACTAGGAAAGCCAGTAGTTTTCCAATTCCCACACATTAATCCTAAATCATAAATATACATATTAAATGCAGGTACTCCACCAGCTGGCTCTGGATTACAAGCCTTAATATTATTAGTAACACTCACCGCACCAAATGGGTAATTAAATGATATCAATGGTTTTAAAGTATTAAGAGATGCAAAAGAATTATTATAATATGAAGAGCTTAAAACAAAATCGCCACACCCACTACTATGGTATGCAGGAGACCCTATAAAGCTAGTAAAACTTCCACCGCCACTTAGGTTATACTGCTTCAAACCATTTGCACACGCAATTGGATTTGGTAAATTTTGCTGATAAATTCCTAAAACTTTCATAGTCCCACCCCCAGAATTACTCGGGAGGCAACTTGGGTTTACCGCTGTATCAACATTATCACAATTTATATTTTGTAAAGATGTAACTAAGCTTCCTAAGCCATTAGCTTGATACAAAGAATAAACTAACTCTATAGAAGTTCCCACATTTGATGAAACCTGTGTTCCATAATTTATCGTTTCCCCAGTAGATTCCCATGTTCCATTTTGAATAGAAAACACTTCATGGCTCATGTTTACATAATTTTGACCCGTAAAAGGAGCATCTGATATTGTATAATTTAGTGCATTTAAATATAACTGATTAAATATATTAGCATATAGTTCAGATAAGTTTTGCTGAGCTTTATTATAGCAAGCAGTTACGGCAGACTCTGAGGTATCTTGTAATGAGCAGTTACTATCAGGCTGATTTGCTGGTACAAAATAAACACCAGGAACTTCTAAATTTTTATTTGCTAAATATTGACTTTGTGTCGGCTGATGATTAGCATTGTTTAATGAAGTTAAGTAATTAGCATAATTCATATAATTCACAAAGTAATTAACAAAATAAGCTTGCTGTAAAGCTAGAGCATTACTGACATACAATTGATTTATGAAATTATTATAATCTTGTATAAATGGAACTATATTCTCATCTGGAGAATTGCCCATTATACTTGCCAATGAATCTTTTAATGCAAGATTCAAAGTACCAAGAGTAGATAAAAATGCAGTAGTTTTATCTTGAGTAACTACGCCATTACTATCAATAGCAACACCTGCAATATTTGTAATATCTGCTGGATTTAAATCACCAATTGAATTGGCAAAATTTCCATAATTAGCATATTGATTATTTAAAATATTATTTACCGCAGTTGACGCTGACTCTAATGCATTTTGTCCTAAACCTCCAGTATTACTATTCCATAATCCAGCTTCATTCATAATAGAGTTTACTGTACCATTAGTACCAGAAATATCATTTAATGCATTTTGATAAGTTGTATAAGTATTTTGAAAAGCTTGGTTCTCATCCAATGCTAAATTAGTCCAAATCTCTGTATTTTGTGTTTTTATAGCAGTAGCTAATTGCTGAATTTGATTTTCTTGATAATTCAACTGAGATTGCATATTAGCAAATTTATTTTGAGTACATGCACTACCCTCTTGACCAGATGCGTATCCTAAGACATTAGCAGCCTGACTACCTACAAAATCTAGAGCATGACCTACATCTGGAATATAATTGATAAACCCATCCGCAAATGCTAAAGCATGTTGAGCATCGCCCATAACTTGACCACAGCCGCTACCATCTCCAGATTTTAGCGATAATTTATTTGATACTGCTGATGTAGGGTTAAACATTCTTTGAATTTCAGTTAATGAGACTGGACCATTCACATTAGTTGGTTCAACTACGGAGCTATTATTTCCAGAGCTACATCCATTTAAAATTAAAATAGACGATAACGTTGCCAAGCTATATTTGGCATGCAATTTATATCTCATAATAACTCCTATAATAATTAATAACGCATCATTATAAAAGTTACCTAGTGTTCAATTATTATCATTTTAGGAATTATGCACATAGAATATGAAATAATAAATAAAAATACCGCACATAGTGCGGTATTATAAAAATAATGCTTAACTTACATAATAAGTAAAAGCCAACAAATTAAAATAAAGTTTTAGCTAACGCCAAGCTCTCATCTAATTTACTAGTATCAGATCCACCAGCTTGTGCTAAATCAGGCCTTCCACCACCTTTACCACCAACTACAGCTGCTAACTTACCGACAATTTCACCTGCTTTATATTTATTGATTAAATCATTAGTTACACCAACTGCAAGATTTACTCGATCAGCATTTACAGCGCCTATCACAACTATCCCCGTGCCTAACTTATCTTTTAATTTACCAATTAATTCAACAAGTGATTTTGATTCCATACCATCCATACGAAGTACCAATAACTTACCATCATCAGAAAAATTAGTTGCTTGGTCAAGCAATGAATCAGCTTGATAAGCTGCTAATTGAGCTTTTAATTCAGCAATTTCTTTTTGTAATGCTTTATTATTGGCTAATACTACATCAATTTTTTCATTTAAAATATCATTTGATTGAGCTTTTAACTTATCTCGGGCGATATCTAAAATAGTCATATTTGCTTGCATACGCTTTAATGCAGACTCACCTGTTATCGCTTCAATACGACGAATGCCATTAGCAATACCACCCTCACTCACAATTGAGAAAAAACCAATATCACCCGTTTGAATTACATGAGTACCACCACATAATTCAGTTGAGAACTCACCCATTTTTACAACACGAACCTTATCGCCATATTTTTCACCAAAAAGCGCCATAGCTCCAGCTTTAGCTGCATCATCAAATGACATCTCATCAACTTCAACTTCATAGTTTTGCATAATTACATGATTAACTATACGCTCAATTTCTTCAACCTGTGCTGCTGTCAAACCTTTGTCATTAGAAAAATCAAAGCGCGTATAATCAGAATTTACTAAAGAGCCTTTTTGGGTTGCATGTACACCAACTACTTCGTGCAATGCTTTATGCAATAAATGCGTTACTGAGTGATTACGTGCAGTTGACATACGTTTATGTAAATCAATAACTGCAACAACATTATCACCGACTTTAATTGAGCCTCGAGTTAATGTACCACTATGACCATGTACACTAGCTCTAACTTTCTGCGTGTCGTGTACTTCAAATAAGCAACTCACACCACCTGCAATTTCAATTATACCTGAGTCACCAACTTGACCACCTGATTCGGCATAAAATACAGTATTGTCAAGGACAATTACGCCTTCATCACCCGCGATTAATTCATTAACATGCGCACCATCACGGTAAATAGCAACTACTTTGGCTTCACATGATGCGTCATCATAACCCGCAAATACTGTTTCACAACCATTATAATCAAGACTACCTGACATTTTGAATTTACCAGCCGCTTTTGCCATTTCACGTTGGCGAGTCATACATACTTCAAAACCATCTAAATCCACAGCAACATTATGCTCTCGGCATACATCTTGTGTAAGATCTAATGGAAAGCCATATGTATCATATAATTTAAATGCTACATCACCAGATAATGTCTTAATATTTTTAGCTAACTCAGCTTGAATTAACACCATACCATGATCAATAGTTTGGAAGAAACGTTCTTCTTCTTGACTAATTGTTTTTTCGATTAATTCTTTATTTAAAATAAGCTCAGGATATGCATCACCCATCTCAGCAACCAATGTAGCAACTAATTGGTAAAAAAATGGTGTGCGACGACCTAATTTATAACCATGACGAATTGCACGACGAATAATACGGCGTAAAACATAGCCACGTCCTTCATTTGACGGCATAGCTCCATCAGCAATCAAAAACGACACTGAACGGATATGATCTGCTAATACGTTTAATGAAGCATTTCCTTTGTCTTTGATAACTGTAATTTCTGCCGCTTTATTAATTAAACTCACAAATAAATCAGTTTCATAATTACTATGAACGTGCTGTAGTACAGCAGAAATACGTTCAATACCCATACCAGTATCTACAGATGGTTTAGGTAATGGATGTAATTTCCCTGTTTCATCACGATTAAACTGCATAAATACATTATTCCAAATTTCGATAAATCTATCACCATCTTCTTCAGGTGAACCAGGTAACCCACCCCATATATCTGAACCATGATCATAAAAAATTTCTGAGCATGGACCACAAGGTCCAGTATCACCCATTTGCCAAAAATTATCTGAGCCACCAGATTCTTTATCACCAATACGAATAATGCGCTCAGGCTCTAGTCCAATAACTTTATTCCAAATATCAAATGCTTCATCATCAGTTTGATAAACAGTTGCATATAATTTGTCTTTTGGCAAATTTAACCATTCTGGAGATGTTAAAAACTCCCATGCATATTTAATCGCATCTTCTTTAAAATAATCACCAAAGCTAAAATTTCCTAACATTTCAAAAAATGTATGATGACGAGCTGTATAACCAACATTTTCTAAATCATTATGCTTACCACCAGCACGTACACACTTTTGTGAACTTACCGCACGGTTATAATCACGTTTTTCCAGCCCAAGAAATACATCTTTAAATTGATTCATACCAGCATTAGTAAATAGTAATGTAGGATCATCATGAGGTATTAATGAACTTGAACGTACAGGCTCATGACCTTTAGTTCTAAAATATTCGATAAATTTCTGACGGACTTGATTAATTTTCATGGACTTTCATTTCCCAATATAAACTTTATATAACCTTTAATTTTATCATGAAATTGCTGTATTTATTAGATTTTATATAATATCACTGACCAATTTTAATAATCACCTCCAAGTTATATATAAAATAATACCTGACTAATTTAGTAAACTATGATAATATACCACAATAACACAGTAAACAACTCAACTATTATGCAAATACAATATGGAAAAATATATACAACAAAATTTACAATATTCACCAAGTTATAATAATGGCTTAAGCAATCATTTATCAATGGCAATACTAGCTCTAGATAAAATAGGAGCCAATGAACAACAAATTGATAAATTTTTTAACAGCTACTCAACAAAACTTGAATCAATCATTAATTATCCACAATTATTAGATATGCAACGTAAGTTATATGAAAACCTAAAAAATAATTACTCAAAAATTAAAATTAGTGAAGTATTAGATAATCTAATCCCATATTTAACAACTGGTGGTTTTCATGGTATTATAAGAGTAGCCTATATCTTAGAGGAATTAGAGCATAATATTTCTATAATAAGCCAAAATATTATAATTAAAGAGCTTGCTATGGGAATTACTTATTGGGAAAAGGCTAAAATCCAAATTGACGACGAATTAAGACATATAAATTTGCAAGAAATTATTAAAAAGTTTCATGGATCAAATATCCAACAAACTAAATTCTCACCAAATTTAATTTATAACGATTTATTACTTATTAGTAAATCTGAATTATATAAAGAGTTTTCAGGTCAAATTCAATACACTGCAAAAAACGATGAATTACTTCATGAATTTGCACTAGACATCTATATAGAAACACGTGATTTTACAGCCATACATATGGTAACGCTAATGCATGCTTATGAAATAATTAAACCATATATAAATAGGCAAAATGAGGAAAACATACAAACGTTACTCTGGAATAATTTACTTGCAGCAGCAATTCGTGCTAAGAGGAGCTCATTTGATAATAAATTTTTATCAGCAGAGCAGTGTTTCATAAAATATAAAGACAAAGTTCTAAATTCAAATGATGATCATGTAATAAAACTATATTACACATTATCTAAATTATATAGAAAATCTGCTAATCCAAAATATATAACTGCATTACAAGTTTTAATGAGTAAACAATAGCTAATTTTATCAAAAATAAATTTTTATGACATACAACAGTAAATAAAACATGTTAGAATATCATTTCATAGATTTTAAAGATACAATGATTCACATATGCTTGAAGCATATCATAAGCCATTCTTAATGTCTATTGATATAAATTTAACATTAAAGAGGTAATGTATAAATGAGAGTTCCAAACCAAAATTTAACTGATAGCTTTCCAGAGTTAGATGAAGCATTTCATTACTTAAAAGCTCACGATGAACAATTCCATCAAATACTGAAACAATATGAAAAATTAGATACACTAGTACACAAAGTTGATCATGAACAAGAAATTATGAGTGATTTTGAATTAGAAAAAGTTAAAAAAGAGCGTGTTACTTTAAAAGACTCGCTGTACCAAATGATGGTAAAACATAAATCAGAAAATAATTAATAAAAAACTGCCATATGGCAGTTTTTTATTAATATAAGAATAGTTTAAATATTAATCTTTATTTGGCAAAATATATAAGGTTAAATAACATAGTAATTGAAATCCACCTTGCACCATATGATTTTGCTCTAAATCAAAATTCATAATAAGCTGATCTGCTAAAAAAAACATAAACCAATAACTAAGACTAAAAATAAATGCTATATTGGCTTTTTCTAGCCAATTTGATTTATTTAAAGCAAATACTGCACGACCAAATAAAACCACACAAATAAATGAAAAAATATTTATTCCTGCATAAAAAAATGCAGGTAGCGATGTTGGTACATTGTACATAGCCAGAGATTTTACTAAAAATGGGTAATTATTATCAGGAGCCCAACTAGCAGTTACATAACCCAGATGGGCTACAGCACCTACCACATCAGTCCACAGTGCAATTAGCCACCATAAGGCCCAAAATATAACTATAATTCTTTTAAATAATATTTGCATAATTAACACCACCACAAAAATAAATATATAAGCGATAAAAAAGCATCAGCTCATTAATCCATCTCTCAAAAAGCTAGATTATATTGCTGATGCCTTTACTATGCTAATAAATTATTAAATTTAAGGATTAATAACCAAACGAGGAACACGAAGTTCATCACCTCTATTATCCCAGACTATACCTATTGTTGTAGCAAAGTCACCTTTAGGAGCAAATCTCAAGCGCTGAGCCCCAACATATCTCTTATCTGGGTTATTAACAACTTCACAAGTTGGATAACTACTTGTACATGATAATTGAATAGCAGAACTCATAATATACTCTTTTGCACCAGCATAATGTCTAGCACTATATCTGATTGCAAATGGATAATCAGTTCCATTATAATGAACGGTCACATCGGCAGTTACATATTGCCATGGATTTACAGAAACAATATTTCTACGAGGACCATCTTCAATCTTAGGATTTTTCATAAGTAGAACATCGTATGGTAATTTATTGCTTGCAACTTGCTTATAATTATACTTCGTACAAAAAATAAACCGATTTTCACATCCATCTTCAGCAAAGCGATTAACTGCATGTGATTTAACATACATCATATCATGATTAGCAGCATTTCCATTAAGAGTCAAAGTTGCATATTCTGGAACGCCTACAATAAATCCGCTTTTATCATATAAAGGTCCACTTGAAAAATCAGATGTATGATTATCTACTACATACCTAAATAGATTACCCCCATCAATATTTGCAACACCATTTTTAGATGGCTCTGCTAATTTACAAGTTAGATTTCCATCTGCATTCGCTGAAATAGTATTTTTTGCACACATAGTACGAGTCCCATCTGGTTTATCTGCAAAGACAACTTCAGAAGTTCTAAAGCTACTTCCACCACTAACTACTATAGGACAAGCTGCTTTTAGAGTATTAAGTTTAGCATTCAAACCACGTATATCACAATCTTGAGCATATAATTTATCAAAATTTGGTACGTCTTTGTAAACATCAACTACGGATGACTTAAATACGCTGTCCACAACACCTAATCTCTTTTCAAATAAAGCTTTTAAAGATTTTTGACGTTCTAAACCATCACTGCCAGAGATTTTTTCTGATAATGCAATTTTACTACTAAAATACTTACTGTATTTTGACTGATCTGTTAAATAAATCGCCATTTTTTCCATATTGTAAGCTTTTAACAAAGCTCCAACGATATCTAAATAATAAACGCCTAAGCGATCATTAACAGCTTTACGTCTAATTATTAAATTATCTTCACTAGAGTCGCCTAAGCCAACATCTTTAATTGTTTTAATCAAATAACGTAAATGCTCTTCATTAGATATATAAGCCGCAGAACTGTAGATACTCTTTAAACTTGCACCGTTAAATACACCATCATTATCATTATGCTGATTATACAACTTAACTAGATTTTCAATTTTTTCTCGTGGTTCATTCTCTGTCTGAATACGAATAAAATCATCAACATCAGTTCCTCTTAATTGATAGCTTAGTACATTACTCTGCTGATCAATTGCAACAACGTTATCCCAAAAAATTTTAGCTTCTGTTTTAAGTTTTATTTCATCAACCTGACTACTAATTTTTTGGATTATTTCTTTCATATCAGGATCTGGTGCACTTTGTTGACGAATATTTGTAGATAATCGTGTTAGTTCATCCAAAGCATCCGTACTTCCAGACATGTCTGAAACAATATCAAATACTTGTTTTATATAGTCTACTCCAGTTGTAACGCCCTTACTAGCTGCCTCAGCTGGTGGATAAATTGTACCGATAATAGAACCTGCAGTACCAATTACACCGCTAACTTGACCAGATATTTTATTAAAATCATTTGACATCTTAGCCAATTTGGCATTTCTATTTAGCTCACTATATTTATTAATATAATCCGTATAATCCAATGCTTCTTTTTTAGGTTTAAATTGCGGGTCAATTTTACCTTGCGTAACACTATTACCAAAACTCTCAAGAGCTGCATCAAACGTACTACCATTACTTAATAAAAAGTTAAAGTAATAATAACCAATATCATAGATATTATAACCATCTACAACAGAACCCATTGCAGTACGTACCCGTTCGTCAACTAAATTAAATGACAAAACAGATCTCTCAGAAGGATTAGATAATTTTAATGATAATAATTTAAATAAGAATACCCCAGTTGAATTAGGTGTAATTGCAAATACAGGGTAATAACGAGTATCATAAGTGCTAGTAAAGTTAAAGTTACCTGCTCCTACAAATTTATTATCTTTATAAACAGCTACTCCATACAACCCCAATTGTTCAGGATCTTTTATTTTTATAACGCAATCACGTGCAGAAGTACAATCTAAATTGCCAGAACCAATTTCTGGTAATGTAGCATTGTCTAAATAAAATATTTTATACGTGAATTTTCCTCCATCTATGAGTAAATCACGTTTACCTAAATCAAAAGTGAAACCTTTTGATTTTACTATTTCATCAAGCCCAACTCCCCTCAGTTGGTTACTTGTCAGCTTATTTTCAACATCAGAAGACGAAACTCCAGAATTACATGAGCCTAACATCAGTGTAGATCCAACTAATCCACATAGCAATACTAACAAGTTTTTATTTAATAATTTAGGTTTTGAAATTTTTTTATTCTTTGGCATAATACCCCTTAAAGATCCGAAAATATAAGTAAAACATTAATAAGTAGTCTCTTAATTTAAGCATTATTTTTACCGATACGATAAAACAACAATGTCCGCATAAGAAATATTCCGATATTATACATTATAAATATGTTTGTTGCATTTTTTATTTTATTTGTTCTAAAATGCTAACTTTTTTGCTTTCAAACTCTTCTTCGGTTAAAATTCCTTTATCTTTTAATTCAGCAAGCCTCTCTAATTGATGAATATAATCATTATAACTATGGCTTTGATGAATTGAACTCTTATTATTTTGTAAAGTTTCTGGTTCATAAATAAATGCTAGTATCAAAGCAATAACCCATGTTATTCCAAAAAACACTCCAGCCCAACCTAATATTATTATGATGACTCTTTTATCTTTTGCTACATCACGGCTTTTTGCAACTAAATACGGAACATATATCATAAAAAGAGAAAAAGCAATTCCGATGCTAATTAATAAAAGCGCCACTATAAAACTAAATCCAAAACCAAACATGCTAACTGTTTCCATATTTATCAATTCCTTTTAATATAATTAAACTATAACAATTTGAACTAGATAGTACTTTCTAAATACTTCACTTTTAGACAAGGCGAATGAAGAAAAAATATAACTCAGTGTAGTTATACTACATAAGGCATATTTTTTATTTATTCAACACAGTATAAAACTGAAGTATGACGAATAAAAAAGGCATGTTAAAAAACATGCCTTTCTTTTTATAAGTCTAACAATAATCGAGCTGGATCTTCCAACGCATCTTTTATTGCAACTAATGTCAATACCGCTTCTCGTCCATCAATAATACGATGGTCATATGATAATGCCAAGTACATCATCGGACGTACTACAACTTGACCATTTTCAACTACAGCACGTTCTTTAGTAGCATGCATGCCTAAAATAGCAGATTGAGGAGGATTAATAATTGGTGTACTCATCATAGATCCAAATGTACCACCATTTGTAACTGAGAATGTACCACCTGTTAATTCTTCAAGAGCAAGCTTACCATCTTTAGCACGTTTACCAAAATCAGCAATCTGTTTTTCAATATCAGCTAATGACATATTTTCAACATTACGCAAAATTGGCACAACTAAACCACGTGGTGAACCAACTGCAATACCAATATCAAAATAACCATGATAAACGATATCTTCACCATCAACTGATGCATTTACAACCGGATACTGTTTTAATGCAGCTACCGCAGCTTTTACAAAGAAAGACATGAAACCTAATTTCACACCATGTTTTTTCTCAAATTGGTCTTTGTATTTAGCACGTAATTCCATAACTGGTTTCATATTAACTTCATTAAATGTAGTTAATATAGCATTTGTATGCTGGCTTTCTAATAAACGCTCAGCAACTCGTTTACGTAAACGACTCATTGGCACACGTTCTTCAATACGTGATCCCTTACCTGCCATAGCACCTAAAACATCTTCTTTTAATACACGACCACCACGACCTGAACCTGCTACATTTGACAAGTCAACACCATTATCAGCAGCTGTCTTAGCTGCTGCAGGCATAGCTTTTACTGTACTATCTGCTGGTTTAGATTGAGCAATAGGTGCAGATTCTACCGCAGGTGCTGCTGGAGCAGCTTCACTTTTTGCTTCTGCTTTTACAGATGTGTCAATATAAGCAATTAATTGACCACTCGTTACAGTATCGCCAGGTTTTCCAACTATCTCAACAAGAGCGCCGTCTTCAGGAGCTGGTAACTCTAATACTACTTTATCTGTTTCTAAATCAATCAGGTTTTCCTCACGTTTTACAAAATCACCTGCTTTTTTATGCCAATTTAATAATACGGCTTCACTAACCGATTCAGGCAACTGAGGAACTTTAATTTCAATTCTCATGAATTTATCCTATGAAAACTATACTCAAAGCATTTCATTTGTGGGCTAGGAATATTGGTAAAAAATGCGCCAAGATCTATACATAGTATATAAGAGCAATTTTTGATATTCTGACAAAGTCCAAAATTGAAAGATAACGAGTATATTGTTAAACTAATAGTTATTTTACTATAATTGGTTCTTCAACTGGTGACTTATATAACACACAGCCAACCAAAAACAAAATAAATGATACTACAAAAAATAATAAACCAATAAATATAGGCATAGTAAATGCAGCAACCATCAACATGGTGCCGCTATATCTAAATAAAGTGCTATGTATTTTAGCTCCTAAAGCTCTTAAATATTTAGCTACCATATAACTAGAATATGCCAATATTAATAAAACAAGGAATAGAATACCTAATAGCAAATAAAACATGCCGGTATCTGCGCCAATATTTTGCTTATAATTATAAATTATGCCCGCAAAAATAATAAACAGAGTAAATAGCACAAGTTGCACTAATGAAGATTTAAACAATTTAATTTCACCATGTTCACGCCCTAACATATATAAAAGAGCATAAGTTACTATTAAGTTTAATATATTCATAGATGCAGCCATTCCAAGACCCACCAAACCTGGCTCACTTAAAATGGCAGAGACTAAGCCTATTACACCAAAAACCCTTATTTTATTTTGTATCAATCAATAGCTCCTGCCAACAAATCTTTTAATTGTTGAACATGCATTGTAGAAGTACCACAAGCTGGTGCTGCCGCACGAGGACGACATGAAGATTTAAAACTAATACCGCGAGAAGCTATAGCATTATCTAAATCTTCACGAATTTGTAACCAAGCTCCTTGATTATAAGGTTCTTCTTGAGCCCACATAAATTCTTTTGCTGATTTATATTTATCTAACTCAGATTTTAATTCTTTAGCTGGGAATGGATATAATTGCTCAATACGAATAATAGCTATATCCTTAGTTTTATCAGCATCATTACGAGCTTTAACTAAATCATAATAAACCTGCCCCATACAAACAATCACTTTTTTAGCTTTTTCAGATGCATCTTTATCTGCAATTATAGGCATAAATACACCAGTTGTAATATCATCAACAGAACTCATTGCATCTTTAAAACGTAACAAGCGTTTAGATAAGAAAATTACTAAAGGTTTTACATAATCAGATTTAGCCTGACGACGCAATAAATGGAACATTTGTGCAGATGTTGATGGTGCAACTGCAATAATATTTTCTTCACCAGATAACTGCAAGAAACGCTCAATACGAGCTGAAGAATGCTCAGGTCCTTGACCATCATATCCATGAGGTAAAATTAGAGCAAGGCGACTTAAGTTACCCCACTTAGCTTCACCTGAGGCGATGAATTGATCAATCATTACTTGAGCACCATTGGCAAAATCACCAAATTGGCCTTCCCAAATTGTTAAGTTTTTGATATTTTCTAAGCTATATCCATATTCAAAACCAAGAACACCTTCTTCATTTAAAATAGAATCATAAACGGCAAACCAACTATTATTTTGCGTGTTTTGTAAAGGAACATGTATTCCTTCGCCTAATTCTTTACGCTCCATATTATGCCAAACTGCATGACGATGTGAGAATGTGCCACGACCGGCATCTTCACCAGTCATGCGAACGCTAATACCATCATCAAGTAGAGCTGCGTATGCCAAAGTCTCAGCCATACCAAAATCAATAGCTTGTGTACCATTTGCCATAGCTATACGTGCGTCAATTAACTTCATAACTGTTGGATGTAGTTTAAAGTCTTCATCAGCTGGCTTAGAAGTCAACTTAGCACCTAATTCCTGTAATTTAGCTTTAGATATTTTTGTTGCTACTTTATCATCCCACTTAGATTTTAAATATGTTTTAGTATCAAAATCATAACGTGGCAAAGGTATCATCTTATCTTTATTGATATGTTCACCTTTAGTTAAACCATTTCGGTAATCTTCTGCTAGTTTTACATCATCACCTTCAGCAATAACACCTTCAGCAATTAATTGCTTAGCGTATAAAACGCGTGTACCTGGATGTTGTTTTACTTTTTTATACATCAATGGTTGAGTTAATGTAGGATCATCTGCTTCATTATGACCATGACGACGGAAACATACCAAGTCTATCATAAAATCACTAGCAAATTTTTGACGGTATTCAATAGCTAAATCGGCTACAAAAGAAACAGCACGTAGGTCATCTGCATTTACATGAATAATAGGATTTTCTACCATTTTAGCAATATCAGTACAATAGCGTGACGAACGATTATCATTAACTTGTGACGTAGTAAATCCAACTTGGTTATTGACTACGATATGAAGAACTCCATGCCCACCATAACTACGCGTTAAACTCATATTAAATACAGCTTGGTTAGTTCCCAAACCAATAAGAGCAGAATCACCATGAATCAAAAGACCCATAACTTGCTTTTTAGCATCATCCTTTAAACGATCTTGTTTAGCACGAACTACGCCTTGAACCACTGGATTTACCACTTCTAAGTGAGATGGATTGAACGCCATAGCTACTTTTACTTTGTTACCATTTAGAGTAACATATTCGCAACCATAACCTTTATGATACTTCACATCACCACTAGTTACAAAGTCATAATGAGGGTAATTACCGTCAAACTCATCAAATAATTTTTGAGGTGCCTTACCTGTAATATTTACTAATGTATTTAAGCGCCCACGATGTGCCATACCAAAATAAATATCATTAATCCCCGCAGATGCAGAATTATTTATAATTCGATCTAAAAGAGGAAGTAAAGAGTCGCCACCCTCAATAGAAAAGCGTTTTTGGCCTACGTATTTAGTATTTAAAAATCTTTCTAAACCATCTGATTCAGTTAATTTTTGTAAAATTTGTTTTTTATCTGCATTAGATAAAGTATAACTTGGATATTTTTGCTCCACATAATCACGCAACCATTCTTGCTCAACTATATTGCTAATGTGGGCAAACTCGAAACCTATTTTACCGCTATAAATAGCCTCATAATTAGCAATGATATCTTTTAGCTTTAGCTTTTTAGCTTTGCTTAAATTATAATCATCATAAAATTCTTCGTTTAATGTGCTATCATTTAGACCATAACTACGGTAATCTAATTCTTGTGGTCTAGTTATTTCTTGACGCTCTAAAGGATCTAGTTTTGCAAATTTATGACCCCAAGTTCTAAATGAAGATATCAAACCATACACTTTAGTCTGATTTTCACTCATAACACCTTCGCCACTACCAGCTGCAATAGCTAGTGGGTTACTTGTTAGAATAGAAAACTTTTCACGAACATCACTATGATTAACATCGATTTTTTTACCATCTTGTAAAGAATCAAAATACTGCTTCCATTTTAAATCTACGTTTGCAGGATTTTCTAAATAAATTTCATATAATTCTTCGATGAAGTCCCCATTGCCACCATATAAATACGATGATTTCCAGTTTTGCTGCATATTCTGCATTCTTACACCCTAGTAAAAAACTAATAATACGGTATTATAAAATATATTTCAATGATACAAACCAATAACTACCTTAATATTTAGATAGAACTTGTACAATTTAATATAATTAGAATAAATTTTATCATTAAAATCATGTCTATAAATATTATTTGCATTGTGCAATGCAAAGGCAGCTAATTATTAGCTGCCTTTAGTTTTTAATTGTTAGTTACGCAATTTGCAATTGTTCCATTACGACAATTTGCTTTTGCACTGCCTCCAGCACTGATAATACTTTGTATCCAACCATAGTATGCAGATACATTTGTGGCTGCATTTGGCAACGATTTATAAAATTTACCACAACTACTTGAAGGCCCATATGTATGCTCTGCTAATAAAATCCATTTACTACCAGTCCAGAATAAGTCAGGACCACCAGAGTCACCACCACAGATTAGATCACTATAACCATATGAATAGCCATTACCTATTTTTGTACTATTAAAATAACTACTATACAAGTAGTGATAACCCGTTGAATTAGATGCTTGGTATTGGTACCCAGCTACATAATACATATAACCACATCCACCTGGTAGGCAGCCTCTACCATATGGTTGCTGAGTATTTATACCATAACCAATCGACAAGATTGGTGCCATTGTATATGGCGTAGGATACTCATGAGATTCGGCTAAACTTGGATAATTGTTTCTATTATTGGGTCCACCATATTCACCTGTAACTTGAATAACAGCAATATCATTACCTTGCCCATTTGCAGCACCATCAGCTGGAGAAAAATTTGGACATGAGCTGCCAATTCCAAACACTGCATTATAGCAATAATCTTTACGTACATAAACATTGGCATTAGTATACTCTGTTGCAAATGGAGAGTTTACTCCATTGTAAACTATAGTGCTCTCACTTATAGTTAAGTTAACCGACTCCATACTTGTTGCCGATGTTTTATTTTTTACAAAGCAATGTGCAGCACCAACCAAAAAGGTTGTATCAGAGTTTGCATCATAAGAAACTGGCGTTGCAGTACATATTTCATTGCCATTCATAAAAACAAAGGCTACTATTTTTGCTACACTTGATTCATCATTACGCCCATAAGCAATTTGCAACGCTGGATTATTATTTACACTATTACTAGTGCCGCCAAACTGAGTCGGAAAATATGAGCTTGGGTAGTTATTTTTTAGTATCCCACTAGATACACTACTTGGTTGTGCTAGATTAGTATATAAATTACCATTATAAGTACCCTGAGCTGGGTAAGGATACGGATAGACACCAGCGGTTGGATTTGAGCTATTTCCACTGCCACCACTATTACAAGCAAACAACATAGCTGAAGATGCCATTAACATTATTTTAGATAATGTATTCATTTTAACCCCCTGAAATAATAAGAGGCGGCATTAAATTGCCGCCTCAACAAAGTTACTAACGTTTAGTAACTTCAACATAGTCACGTGAAGTATAACCAGTATACAACTGACGAGGACGTCCAATTTTCATATCTGGTTCTTCCACCATCTCTTGCCACTGAGCTAACCAACCAACAGTACGAGCTAATGCAAAAATAGTCGTAAACATTTCAGTCGGAATACCAATTGCACGTAAGATAATACCTGAGTAAAAATCTACATTTGGATATAATTTTTTCTCAATGAAATAGCTATCTTCAAGAGCAATTTTCTCCAATTTCATAGCAAGCTTAAAGATTGGATCATCATGCTTACCTAATGCATCTAATACTTCATAACAAGTCTTACGCATAATACTTGCACGTGGATCCATATTTTTATAAACTCGGTGACCAAAACCCATTAAACGATATTTTTTATCTTTAACGCCTTGCATAAATTCATCAACTTTAGATACATCACCAATTTCATTTAACATTTTTAATACCGCTTCGTTAGCTCCACCATGAGAAGGTCCCCATAAGCAAGATATACCAGCAGATACAGCTGCAAATGGATGAGTACCTGAGCTACCAGCTAGACGAACTGTTGAAGTTGAAGCATTTTGTTCATGATCAGCATGTAATAATAAAATACGATCAAATGCCTCAGCAATAACTGGATCAACTTTGTATTCTTCACAAGGATTAGCAAACATCATATATAAAAAGTTAGATGAATAATCTAAATCATTTTTAGGATACATAAATGGTAGCCCTTGGTTATAACGATAACACATTGCCACTATTGTAGGTATTTTAGCAATCAAACGAATAATTGCAATTTTACGATGTTCCGCATTTTTGAAATCAAAAGCTTCTGGATAAAAGGCAGCCATAGCACTTGCTGCACCAGCTAACATCGCCATTGGATGTGAATCGCGACGGAAGCCTTTGAAAAAGCTTAAAAATTGGTCATGAACCATTGTGTGATGAGTAATTGTATATTCAAATTCTGCTTTTTGTTCTGCTGTTGGCAATTCACCATTTAATAATAAGTAAGCGCCTTCTAAATGTGTAGATTTTTCAGCTAACTGTTCAATTGGGTAACCACGGTAAAATAACTGTCCTTTGTCACCATCAATATAAGTAATTTTTGATTCGCAAGCTGCAGTTGCTAAAAATGCTGGGTCATAGCTCCAAAAACCATATTTACCAAAAGTACGAAAATCTACAACTGGAGCACCAATAGTTGCCTCATAGACAGGAAACTCAACTACTGTACCGTTACCAAAATCTACTTTTACAATTTGTCCACTTTTCCCTACTTCAGACATTTTAAATTCCTTATTAAAAGTTTGCATTTACTATTTTTATTACTAACTTCTGCATCTCTACATTTGCCAGCACTTCTTTTTCTTGAAATAGCAATAATAGATCCCCATCATCTAGAGTTAACAAGTATTGATAATCAATAAGTTCTTGCTCTGTTAGTTTAGAAAAACTGCCACCTAGAATAAACCTTTCAAAATATAAATCTAACTCTAGCATCGAACGGCGTGAACGCCATTTTAATTTTTCTATTTCAACATAATCCATTATTTCTACCTCAAAATTGGTGTCATGATAGTTCACAACACCAATATTCTTCTTATACTTGTCTAGCAAGCATAGTTTCTTTAATTCTACTAATTGCTTTTGTTGGATTTAAATGCTTAGGACACACATCCACACAATTCATAATAGTATGACAACGGAATAAACGATACGGATCATTTAAATCATCCAAACGCTCATTAGTTGCTTGATCACGACTATCTGCCAAAAAACGATATGCATGTAACAATGCAGCCGGACCTAAAAATTTATCAGGATTCCACCAGAATGATGGGCATGAAGTAGAACAACATGCACATAAAATACATTCAATAACACCATCTAATTCTTTACGATCTTCTGGAGATTGTAAACGCTCCCGCTCAGGCATTGGTCTATCATCTATTACATATGGTTTAATAGAATTATACTGATGGAAGAATTGAGTCATGTCAACTATTAAATCACGAATCACAGGTAAACCAGGAATCGGAGCTAATACAACAGGCTCTTTTAAATCCGCTAAATCAGTTAAACAAGCCAAACCGTTACGGCCATTGATGCTCATCGCATCAGAACCACATACACCTTCGCGACATGAGCGACGGAATGATAATGAATCATCTAAATCATCTTTGATTTTTACCAAAGCATTTAGAAGTTTTTTATCATGATCACCAATTTCTACCTCTATATCTTTGAAATATGGCTTAGCATCTTTCTCTGGATTATAGCGATAAATCGAAAATTTCATTTTTTTTGCCATGATAAACTCCTAATACACACGTTTTGCAGGTGGAATATAATCCACTGTTAATGGCTCTGTATGAACTTCTTTATACTCAAGTTTTTGTCCATCTCTATAATATAAAGTATGTTTCATCCAAACTTCATCATTACGATCTGGAAAATCTTCACGAGCATGAGCTCCACGTGATTCAGTACGAGCTGCTGCTGCAACCATTGTAGCTAGAGCAACTTCTACCGTATTTAAGAACTCTAAAGCTTCCACACGAGCTGTGTTAAATACTGTAGATTTATCTTCAATTACTACATTTTTAGCGCGCTCATAAATTTCACGCATTTTCATCACACCATCATCTAAAACTTTTTGCGTTCTAAATACTGAAGCATGCTGTTGCATACAAACTTGCATAGCAAAACGTACATCCGCAACTTTTTCACCAGTCGTTGATTCTAATTTTGCCATACGCTCTAAACTATATTGACCAGCATTTTCTGGTAATTCTTTATGATCTGACATCGTTTTTACAAATTCAATTACGCTATTTCCTGCTGATTTGCCAAACACAACTAAATCTAAAAGAGAATTAGTTCCTAGGCGATTTGCACCATGCACTGAAGCACAAGCACATTCACCAGCAGCGTAGAAACCTTTTACGATTTTTTCATCTACACCGTCAAGAACTTCACCTTTATAATTTGTTGGAATACCACCCATCATATAATGACAAGTTGGCACAACTGGAATAGGTTGTTTAACTGGATCAATTCCTAAAAACTGAATTGAAATCTCACGAATACCAGGTAAACGTTGATCAATTACATCTGCGCCTAGGTGATCTAATTTCAATAAGACATAGTCTTTATTAGTACCACATCCACGACCTTCATTAATCTCTACTTGCATAGCACGAGAAACTACATCACGAGATGCCAAATCTTTAGCTGTTGGCGCATAACGCTCCATAAAACGCTCACCATTAGCATTTAAAAGATAGCCACCCTCACCGCGTACACCTTCAGTAATCAATACACCAGCACCAGCTAAACCAGTTGGATGGAATTGCCAAAATTCAATATCTTCTACAGGTAAACCAGCACGCAATGCCATACCAACGCCATCACCAGTATTAATGAATGCATTTGTTGAAGCTTGATAAATTCGTCCAGAACCACCAGTAGCAAATAGTACTGCTTTAGCATGAATAATATAAACTTGGCCTGTTTCCATCTCTAATGCAGTTACACCAACCACATCACCAGCTTTATCACGAATAAGATCTAATGCCATCCACTCTACAAAAAAATGTGTTTGAGCTTTTACATTACGTTGATATAAAGCATGAAGCATAGCATGGCCTGTTCTATCTGCCACGGCACATGCGCGACGAACTGGTTTTTTACCAAAGTCAGCCATATGTCCACCGAATGGACGTTGATAAATCTTGCCATTATCTAAACGGTCAAAAGGCATACCATAATGCTCTAGCTCTGCTACAGCATCAGTTGCTTGCTTACACATAAACTCGATAGCATCTTGATCACCTAACCAATCAGCACCTTTTACTGTGTCATACATATGCCAATGCCAATTATCTTCTTCTGAATTACCAAAAGATGCAGAAATACCACCTTGTGCTGCAGCTGTATGCGAACGAGTTGGAAAAACCTTAGACAACACAACCGTTTTTACGCCCGCTTCAGACAATTGTAACGATGCGCGTAAACCCGCACCACCGCCACCAACTACTACGGCGTCGAATTTTAATATAGGTAAACTCATACTTTCCTCTTTGTCTTTTCAATCGTGAACGTTGTCATACCTCAAAAATCTTCCTTGTGCACATTTATATCTACACATAGTCATCTTTTTATTCAGTATTTCTAGTTCACAATCGAAATACTGCTAATATATTTTTTAGATTACGCCCATATAACTATAAACGAGTAAATTGTTGAGCCCAATAGCCACAAAATAATACCTGTATATAATGTCACACGTAGTCCATAGCACTTTACATAATCCATGACTACATCACGCATACCAATCCACGCGTGCAATACAACGGCTAAAATAGTTATCTGCGCAATAATTTTAACTATTGTGAAACTAAAATACTCTTGCCAACTTGCTATACTTGAACCAACAACATTATGTGCTAATAAAATTAGACCACCAAAGATAATAATTGATATTAACATGATAACCGCAGTTAATCTTTGCTGTAGCCATGAATTTATACCATGACCTGCACTTAATCCTTTACGTGGTTTTACCATATTAAAACTCCTAAACCAGCTGTTAATAACAAGCTTACAACTAATACTATCTTAGCTGTCTTTTGAGCCGTAGCACGATCTAAACCTTTTTCTACATCTAAAAATAAAAATCGTACACCCGCACACATATGATGCATTAAAGACCAGATTAATACTAAATAAATCAATTTCATTATAATTGAATTACAAAGGCAATATGCAGCTTGATAAAACTCTGGACTTGTTAATGACATATGCAATAAATGCAATACGAATGGAATTGCTAAAAACATTAATACACCAGAAGCTCGGTGTAAAATAGATATTTTTGCAGTAATTGACATCTTTGATACCAATTTTGGTAAATTAAGATATACTGGACGTTTTGTATTATCCATCATTTCCTCTACAATAATAAGGTAACAGAACTACAATAAAAAATGTAGCTCACTAATTAAATTCAGCTAAATTTTATCATAATACGTAACTATTCAAAAAATTTAATTCACTGCACAATTAATTTAAACTAAAAAAGCGAATCAAAAAAGATTCGCTTTTCGCACTAAAACTAAGGTTTAATTAGAATAAATATCCAACTTTAACATTTACCGTGTTTGTATTTAATGCATCCATGCCATTAAACTGCGATGCATAATTATAACCAACTGCAAACATTATAGTTTTAGCAATATCATATTGAACCTCTGGGTTAACATTAAAACCAAAAACTGTCATTGAACAACCATTACAGTCATGCCCCGTATAACCAGACAAACCCATACCTAATGAAGCCTTAAACGCACTCAAGAAACGATATTCGGGTTGAACTCCAATACCCCATTGATAAGCATCTGAACTACTCCAATTAGTACTGATATTAGAACTATTTCCACTAGAGTAACCAAATGAAGCATAAGGAATTACCTGTAATCCATTATCATCGTTCCCGTAAAACTGGAATGCGTAACCAGCTTTTAGCCCAAATAAATTACCAGCATTTACACCACTTGAGTTATTATTTTGGGTAAAATTTACATTACCCCAAATATTATTTGCAGATTGTAAAGTACCACCTATACCAAAACCATTTGTTTGATAATTTTTTTGCCAATCAGTATTTGTACCAGTCAAACCATATTGGGCATATAAATTATTGTTAAAATCTTGGAAAGTATTAGCTATAACGCTAGTTGAAGATACTGCTAATAACATAATAATGATTTTTTTCATTTTACTTAAACCTTTTCATATAAATTCAAACACCAATTAATTATAAGCCTTAAACAAGACACCCATTACACTAAGTAGCCTAAATATGGCAAAAAAACCACTAAATGCTACATAAACACACTTGAGTTATGATTAATCTCCATCATAATACGGAGTTCTTTAAAGCTTAATTTTCTATGTAACTTATTATAATCTAGAGAAACTTGCATCATAGATTAAAAAATTCACGTAATACATTTTAGCATTTACTATTCTCAATAACTACATCCATTCCAATATTTATCTTATACATTCCAATTATGTAAGAATGGTTATAGATATATTGGCTATAATTTAAAAATTTATAAATATATTATTGGAATACACTAGTTATGAATGTAAGTAGATCAAAATCATTACCCCCACAATTACCGTCAATAAAAAATGAAAAAAATAAACCAGATACAGATCAAAAAGCCAGTAAATCAGAAGGATATGGAACTCAGTTTTTTGCAAATGACCAAGATATAGCACCCGACATAAACTATGCTGATAGTAGTTTGAATTCACCTACAAGATCCATAAAAATAGAGTCACAACCAGAAAATCTTCAAAATTTTTCGGGTTATAACTTCTCAAATAGAACCCCAATAACATTAAAAAAAGAAGAACAATCTCCCCATAAATATAACCATCTAGGACACCTACACAAGTCAATAAGTTTAAAGGCTCCACCCCTTAAACTTGCTTCCAAAAATAGTCTAGATCAAAATCATAACACTCCTAAATCTTATCCGTTACTTAGATATAACTCTATAGTTCAAAGCAATAAAAGTAATAGCAATCAAAGTAAAAATATTGATCTAGAATCTATTCAGTCGAATATAGAGGGAACTATAATGGTAAACTTCATAGATGTTACCAAAATAATAAATAATAGGCAAGGTTATCATTTATTATCAACTCTCATAAAATCTACATGCGATAAAACACAAAATTTAACTGGATATAAAAAATTAAAAAAATATGAAGAATTAAGGAATAATTTTACAAAATTTACTAATCTATATGACCAAGAAATGCTAAAAATGATTGCAACACCTAAATCTAACCACAATGAAAGCTTAGTCAAGGAAGTAACTTCTCAATATGAAAATTTTATAAATAATGAAGCTCCAAAATATCAAAACTTTTTAACTAACTTTGTTAACAAGGCTATTAGTGAATATAAAGGAAAGAATCCAACTATCAACATTTCTTTTAAAGCTCCAGAATCTCTAAAGTCGCCAAATAGATTAACAGAAAAATTTTTTGCAAATCACTCTGAGGTTGAGGAATCTAAAGATAAATTCATACATAATCTGACATTATTCTTTGATGAAATAAAAAATAATCAGCACGATTTACCCATAGATGAAAACAAATTAACTCCTATAATGAATACATTAATATTAGGAGAGTCGTATAACGAATATAAAGAAAAAATACTTAATAATATAACAAATGTAATAAATGATCTAAAGCAAGAAAATAAAGCAAATCTATTAGACAATCTATTAACACATATAAAACACATATTATCCCAAACAGTAGACCTTAAAAAACTATTACATATAGACGACATGGTACGTGGAATGGTGACTATCCCCCTAGAAGAACAATATAGCTTTTTAGTACACCTATTAGAGAAAACTGAAGAAATAGAAAAAACTGAAGAAATAGAAAAAACTGAAGAAATAGAAGATATGGAAATACAAGCAATAGCTATTAAAGATCGCTTAAATATGCAAACATCTATGGGATTTGCAGACTTAAAATTAGGAATAGAAATTAAATCAAAAAATTCTCCTACCACAATAATAGGTGAAGTATTAATTTACTCAGAAGGAATGCTTTTCGCAAAAAACCTTGAGGTCATACATGGAATGTATAGTAAATTTAGAAATCAACCTTCTGAATACATCCAAAAAAATAATGTGAAACAACTATTAACTACCTTAGTGAATTACACATTAACCAAAGCACAACAATTTGAGTGTGCAGCTAACCATATATTTGAAAACAAAGGAGATGTCTTGGATATATTTAAAGATGCAACATATGAAATAAATAGACTCAAGGATGCCTTATCAGAATTAGAGATAGAAGTGGTTAATAAAAATAACATTGCTAATATTATAAACACTTTCTCAGCCCTCTTTGACATAGCTGGAGAAGGAGTCTTGTATGAGTATGATCAAGATCAATTAAAAACCCTCAAGGATGTATTATCATTGAATGAACTAGATAAACAAAGCCAAGAATTTTTAAATATATTAAATATCTTTATTTATGAAGGCACAAAGGAAGGCGAAGGTGACATACTAAAATCTATCAAATCCTTTGTGAGCTTCATTGCAACCTTAAACACAAAAAGAAGTAAATACTTTCATAACGTCACAGTAACCACAGATAATGAAGAAGTGAACGTAAGTAATACAAATCCTTTAAAATTGAAAATGGGAATAATCGAGGAGGTAGAAAACGAAAGCAAAATTGAAAAACCTAATATGAAACTTAAATACAACCTGACCAAGGATAAAGAGAGTAAATAATTCAAACTAAATACCTTATTAAAAGCTCAAATAAAAACTTATTACCGAGATATTGCAACTTATATTAATTTAGACACCCTATATATCATTATGCTAAAATTCCGTAATAGTCTACCATTTTAATAAGGTATTTTTGTGACACTAATTACCATAACACCCGCAAATCTGGTTTTTGCAATTGATGAAAATGAAGATATTTTGTCAGCTGCAATTCGCCATAATATTAACCTTCCACATGGATGTCAAAATGGGGAGTGTGGTTCATGCAAAGCAAAAATAACTTGCGGAGAGGCTTACTATAAAGAGATCATTAATTCTAATTTCTTAAGCGAAAAAGAAATTGCAGATGGATATTATTTACTGTGTAAAACCTATGTGAAAACTGACTGTACTATAAAAATACCAGGCTTTTTTAATTTATCTCCAATTCGCACAATGCCAAGCAAAATTACTAATATAGATAAATTTGGTACTACTGCTATAGTAAAATTAAAATTACCTGCAGCGCAAAAATTTGAATTTCAGGCTGGACAATATATAGATGTTATTTATGAAAATCAAACACGAAGCTACTCAATTGCAAATTCTCCAAACTATAATGAATTAGAACTTCATATTCGTTATCACCCAGGAGGCTTATTTTCTCAAGCTATATGGAATGATTTGCAAATTGGTAGTTTAATTCGTTTTAGAGGGCCGTTAGGAAATTTTACATTAAGAGATTCAGATAACCCGATATTGATGGTCTGTACAGGTACAGGAATTGCGCCAATAAAAGGACTACTCGAATATATGATTAGTACAAATAACACGCGCCAAATTCATTTAATCTGGGGTGATAATATAGTAGAAGATTTCTATTTAAAGGACATGATAGAAAACTGGAAAACCAAGCTAGATTTAACAGTAAATTTTTGCACAATGGAACAAGAAATAGATGGATATTACCATGGAATGGTAACTGAATTTGTTGCCCAAAACTATACAACACTAGCTAATCATGAAGTGTATGCTTGTGGCAACCCCAAAATGATTGAAGATATATTTACATTTGGCTCAACAAACCTACAATTAACCGAAGATAACTTCTATTCAGATAGCTTCACTCCGTCAAAACAGGTATTTCTATCATGAAAAAAACAATTTTAACAATAAGTTCTCTAACAATATTAGTTGCATGCGGATATAAAGGTGCACTTTATTTACCAAAAAATGGTCCAGCTAGTTCTAATCCAGCTAATAACCAATATGCTCCAAAAAATGACAACTCTATGCCAGAAAAATCGCTATTACCAGCAATAATAACTGAGTCTCCGACCGTGCAATCAGAGTCAAGCAATTCAACGGCAGCAAAAACTGAATCTCATAACGTGCAATTAGAATCAACCACTTCAAAATAATTTTATTATATGTGTTTGACATACCTTAGCCTAATTCAGAATGTTGAAAAATATCAAAGCAAGTTAGATAAATTAGATATTCACAATTATTGGGATTTAGCTTGTCATATTCCATTACGCTACGAAGATTTAACTAAAACCTATAAAATCAGAGATGCCGTAATTGGGCAAACTGCTATGATTGAAGGCACAATTATTGGGCATGAGATTCAACAAAAACGCAGTAAGCAACTTTTAGTTCGCCTAGATGACGGTAGTTCTATTATTACTCTACTATTTTTTCATTTCTTCCCTAATTATGCTACACAATATAAAGTCGGTAAAATCATTCGAGCATTTGGTGAAATCAAAGGCGATCGGTTTGGAAATAAAACTATTTTCCACCCGAAAATACAAACAGCGGCAGCTGATAATAAACTATCCAATACATTTAGTCCTATATACCCAAGTACCAATGGGCTTAATAATGCAACGCTAATAACATTGGTTGAACAATTATTTGAACAAGACATTCTTCAAGAGACATTACCTCAAAGCATAATAGATAGCTACAATCTAATGAGGCTACCAGAAGCATTCTTAATGCTTCATAAATTAACCCCAGAACAGCTTAAAAATAATTTACAAGAAAAAGCATTATATCGTTTAAAATTTGATGAATTGTTATCACAACAACTTTTAATGCAAAATATTTATAAAGATAAGCATAAAAATCAAGCGCCGAGCATAAAATCTACGCATAAATTAATTATTCCACTAATGCAAAACTTACCCTTTAAATTAACAAATGCACAGAATAAAGTTTTGCATGAAATACTTGCTGATATGGCTCTACCTCATCAAATGAATCGCCTATTACAAGGAGATGTCGGTAGCGGAAAAACTATTGTTGCTACAATTTGTGCATTAGCCACAATAGAAAATGGCTACCAAGCGGCAATTATGGCACCTACAGAAATATTAGCGGAGCAACACTATTTAAAAATTTCTCAGTTAACTGAAAGCCTAGGTATAAAAGTTGTTTGGTTATCAGGAAGTTTAACTGCAAAACAAAAACGTGAAGCTATTGAAAAGTGTCAAAATAATGATGCTCAGTTAATAGTTGGAACTCATGCTATATTTCAAAAGAATGTAGAATTTCACAATCTAGGCATGGTTATAATTGATGAACAACACCGTTTTGGTGTAGAACAAAGAATGGCGCTTATAAATAAAGGAAATCAAGATAGTCAACCGCATCAATTAATGATGTCGGCAACTCCAATCCCTCGCTCGCTCGCCATGAGTTACTACGCTGATTTAGACGTATCTAGTATTGATGAATTACCACCTGGACGTACACCAATTGAAACTATTTTGATTAATACTAACAGACGAAACGAGGTAATACAATTTATCCGTGAACATGTAGAATTAAATCATCAGGTATATTGGGTTTGCCCTCTTATTGAGGAGTCAGAAAAGTTAGAACTAGAGAATGCTATCAACACACATGTAGAATTATGCAACACTCTAAAACCAATAGAAATTGGGTTAGTTCATGGCAAAATGAAGCCAAAAGAAAAAGCTCAAGTAATGAGTGATTTCATAGCCAATAAAACACAAGTTTTAGTGGCAACAACGGTTATTGAAGTGGGCGTTGATGTTCCAAATGCTAGCATTATTGTTATTGAACATAGTGAAAGGATGGGCTTAGCGCAATTACATCAATTAAGAGGAAGAGTTGGGCGTGGAAGCATTGAAAGTCAATGCATCCTACTGTTTAGCAATAACTTAAGTGAAGTAGCAAAAGAGCGCTTAAAAGTTATTTCTAGCACAACAGATGGATTTGAAATAGCCCGTCAAGATTTATTAATTCGCGGACCAGGAGAATTACTTGGAGCTCGGCAAAGCGGCCTTCCGTTGCTCAAATTTGCGAACCTAGAAACCGACCTAAAAATCTTAGAAACAGCAAAAGAAGCTGCAAAAACCTTAGCAAAATCCTATCCTAAAAATGCTGAACAATTAATAAAAATTTGGCTATATAACAAACAAATTTATGCAAATGTCTAATTGCTTGATAAAATAATATATTCTTTGTATTTTAAATGCTAACTGTGTCATAATTTCAAAATACCTAATGTATATATGATGTGTATTTTTACTATGATTTATAGTCCAAAATTAAATACTAGAGTATGTTTAAAATAGCATACTATTAATAAGATATTTTTATAAGAATAAACATGAAAAGAATTATTACAATCATTTTATCAACAATGAGCTTATACAGCTATGGGGACAATACAGAATCAACTCCGGCAGTTATTAATACAAACTCTACCTACATAGCCAAAGGAACTTTTATTCAAGATCCATATATAAATGTAACAACAGGTGGTGGGACTCAAAAAATTTCAGATACTCAATGGGAGAGTCAAAATTTTGCTGAGCATGTATTTGCTGATGGCACATGGAATATTATGGGTGGTGCAGCTGCTATGTATATGAGCACAGGTTCTGGTACTGCAGGATTCCCAGCATTTGGTTACGGTACAAATATTTTTGGACAAACTGGAACTGTTGCTGGATTTTCAGCAGGTGGTATGGCAACTATTGCAAATCCATTTTTTGCACGTCAAATGAATACTAATTCAAATGCCTACAACTTTAATTTTATGCCGGCAAATTATGATGTAAATATCTCTGAAGCTTTTTTAGAATACCAACACAGTAATATAGTTCAAGCGGATGTAGGTTTAATTGGTATTAATAATAGCCCATGGCTATCTATGAATTACTATAATAATACTCTAGTTCCTGGTGCTAACTATCAAGGTGCTCTAATTAATGTATATCCTGGTGGAGGTTGGTTATTGACTGGTTTAGCATTTAACACCGCTCAACTATTAGGTAACTCTGGATTTACACCTGGCACTATGTACAATACAGGTACAGATAAAGCAAGTGGTTTAATTGTTAATACTTTACATGAAACATCAAATGGAACAGTGGCTGGTGGAGCAAATTATACAGCTTGGAATAATCAATATAATTTACGTATCTGGGATTATCAGTTTGAAAACTATGGTAACTTATTTTATGTTGATAATAGTATTAAATTCCAAACTACAAAATCATTAGCATTTAATATTGCAGCACAAGGTGGTATTAACCGCCAAACAGCTTCAACTAGTGCATTTACATATGATGGCATGGGCGACATTTCAAGTAATTTCGTAGGTTTGCAAGCAGGGTTAAGTTATGATTGGTTTAGTTTTAATATAGGCTACAATAATATCTGGGGGCCAAGTGGTGCATATGGTAATGGTGCAATTTCTACCCCTTATACATACGGTTTTGCAACTGATCCATTATATACAACTCCATTTATGGCGGGTTTAAATGACATGGGAACAGCTGGTCAAGCTTACAAGCTTAGCCCTTCGTTTAATTTTTTAAGCGGTAATTTATCCGTTGCCCCAGCATGGACTTCATTTAAGACAGCGGCAACAGAATGGAATGGTACAAACGAATATGATTTAATATTTACATATAACATTCCAGAAATTAGAGGCTTTACAGTATTTAGTGCGGTTGCATATCAAGTCGTACCAGAAGCAAATCAAAATGGTAACACCGTTACAACTCAAGTTGTACTTAGCTATATTTATTAAGGATTTTATCTATATGAAAAAAACATCTATTCTTTTAACTTGCTTATTTGCTAGCACAGCATTTGCAGCTACAGTTAACCTATCATCGAGCAAATATATCTGTAATGGTAATGTAATTACACAAAATACTGCAGAATCAACATTAATGACTTGTAAAAATGCCAAAAAACAAACTTCAGTTGATGTAGTTCATAATGATGATCATAATCATGTTAGTGGTGGTGACGCTGACCAGATACAAGATGATGATGTACAAACTAAAGATAGTGTTTTTGACAAAATATCTTTTGTTAATGATAATAATGTACAAATGAAATGTTATTATAAAAATAATAAATTAACTAAATGTACTAAATAATTATAATGGGGGCAAATTTTGCCCCCACTATCTTATTATGCAATTACCAATTTATCTACAAAATTTACTAATAGATCATGATATAGAATTATCTACAATTACTAATGATAATTATATTGAAGTATTTGCTCTATTAAGAGCAAATCACGCACAATTAAGTTATAAAACTCTTTTTGAGTTACACAAATATACAGTTGGTATATATCCAGATATTGATCAGCAAAATAGATTAATTTTATCTTATAAAAAATTTCCATATATTTACCCAGCCATAGCAGATAGCTTACGTGATAATTTTATGCATGAAGCTTTTTTAGAAGCGCAAAAAGCCTTCGCCATAAATGAGATTCCAATTGGTGCAATAATTGCCCATAATAGTGAAATTATTGGCAGAGGGCATAATAAAACAATTGGCAGTAATAATATTTTACATCACGCAGAGATTATTGCAATTAAAGAAGCATCAGATAAATTAAAAACACACCGTTTAATCGATTGTGATTTGTATGTAACAATTGAACCATGCTTAATGTGTAGTGGCGCTATTATGCATAGCCGTATCCGTCGAGTATTTTTTGGTGCTATCGAACCTAAAACAGGGGCTATCATCAGTCAATTTCAAGTGTTTAGCAATAAAGCAGTTAACCATCAAACTCAAACAATTGGACCAATTGATAATAAAAAAAACTCAAGCATAATGGCTGAGCTCTTCAAAAATAAGCGATAGTTACTTCTAATTCCGAACACATCTAATCTATAAAATAAATATTGCATATTCAGAATATGCAATATTTATTTCAGTGTCAACTATATAATTTAGTTCATTTCATAACCAATTATGTCAGCAGTAAGAACAACTGTGTCACTTTCTCTGGATAATTGAATCATATGACGATAAAATTTATCTTGATCATCCCAGTTATTGATAGCTAAGTTAGGCTCTTCTTCACTAAGGTTTAAAAACCCTTTAGCGCGCCAAAATGGTAAATGCATACGAGAAATATTAACAGGCAATATACGATAATAAATACGTCGACATGCAATATCTTGCGGAATTCCTGGAATAGGTGGTGCAAAAGTTAGTTGAATGAAATCATTCTTAATATGTTTAGGTACCAAAGCGCCAAACTGAGACTTTGCAAAAGAAATTGATAAATAATCAACAATCATTTCATCAATCTCAAAGTCAGATTTGTTTGGATAATTACGTTTATAGCGTTCTCTATAAAAACATCTCTGTTCCGATGGGATTTCACCCTTCCAACCAAGTGCCATTAATACTTTATAACTAGTTAATTCTTGATAATTATCATAGTTATAATTAGTATCATTTATATAATTCCTAATTGGATTAGAATATACGTTAATCAATGCCACTATATCTTCATAATTAACTAATTGACTTTCCCTAAATGTAGTAATGAAACTATCATATTTCAAGATACGTATAAGCATCTCAAAATTAGCTAAATATTTTTCAATACTCTCTCGTACATTTGCAGATGTGCCAGTCAAAAACCAACCAGTAATATCTTCTTCTCTCAAATAAATATGTAATCCTTTTGAATATAATTTACTTACACGAGAATTTAATGAGCTTAAAGTTTTTAAAGCATAAACTTCTGCTAAATCAATATTTTCATTAACAATAGTTTTATGTGGGCCCATAGGCACTAAGATGGGAATAGGCTCATTATTTGCAATTTTTTGATGTATAATTTCTTTTATTGCGTGTATGCAATGATTAGACGGATATTTTCCAAAACGAACTTTTTTAGAACCAATTAATAGCTGAGCAATTGTATCAACTAATGTATTACTAGAGTTATTAACACAATCATGATAAGTATCAAACTCATTATTAACTAGCCAATCCAATGTAGAATTAATATTATTTGTATGAAATTGATTAAAGTTGGAAAAATCCCCTAAAGAAATGATAGTAGCTTTCATATTACATATTACCTTATTAAAAACAGTCGAAAACTAGCTACATTTTATAGTTGATTCTTTTTACAATCTTAACAATAAAATGTAGCTATAGGCTACATTTTCAACAATGTTTTTTAATAAAACATCTAGGTATTACCTACATAAGATAATTTGTTTAATCTTTTGTTTCATATTATTATCAATAAATACAATTAATAGTCCAAATAATTCTAGAAATATTCCAATAGCAATATAAATAGTAAACTCCATATGTTCAAATAAAATAGAAACTACACATCCTATAACAGAAAACAATATTCATTTTGGATTTCTAACTTTGATAAATATAAAAACCAAAATTCTATACAGATGTATACATTAAAGCATCTAGGTTATACCTAGATGCTTTAATGTATACATCTGTAATGGTAATTCTATGGTATAATCATACAACCTTATTAAAATACTCTATATCCATCATGATAAATGAACCAATAAATGCTAGTATAGTTGAAATGATGATACATAACCTACCTATGCATACTATACTAAAAGATGCAAAAAGTGGGAAATGCCTAGATATAAATACTTCTCACTTAGCTGTGTATGGATTAGATAACCCAAGTGATTTAATTGGCTATACAGTTTGGGATGTAAATAACTTCATGAACAAACTATGGTTAGATAATGCTAAACAGGTAGAAGAGTTTGATGCTGAGGTACTATATACAAAAAAACCATTAATAAAACCAATGCGAGTTTGGTTGAATGCCAGTGGTAAAGTTTGGTTGAATGCCAGTGGTAAAGTTTGGGCTCATTATATGAGTAAAATACCTGTAACAAATAGCAAAAATGAAGTTATTGCAATATTGGGTTCATCACAAGATTTAACTGCCACATTATCATTATATGAATTGTATCAACACTACTGTAATTTTTATCAGCATAAAAATACTGCTATCCAAATGTTTTTAAAACATATTAATATTTATCACCAATTTCATACATTACCAACTCATGCAGAAATAATGGTGTTAATTACAAAAAGAAGTTTATTAACAAATAAGAATGTTGCTTTAAAATTAAACATAACTGAAGGGACTGTTGAAAATCATATTAATAAGATTAATGATAAATTATACTCAAAACCAACTCAACTTAGAGATTTTTTAACAAATATACGCATAACTCCATAAAAAAACTCCAAGATCATCATAGATTTTTTCAAAAATAAGCGGTGATCATCTTTAATTTATAACACAAAACAACATGCCTCATCAAAAATATGCTTATGAATTAGAACAAATTGAAAAAACCCAATTTAGCTTTGGGAATAATTAGGTATACAAAAAAACACCGCAATAAAAAAGTGCGGTGTTTTATAAAACTAAGCTCTTAATAAATCATTTATTGACGTTTTACTTCTTGTTTTAGCATCTACTCTTTTTACGATAATTGCAGCATACGTAGAGTATAATCCATCAGGACTTGGTAAATTACCAGGAACCACAACAGAATATGCAGGAACGCGGCCATAAAAAATTTCACCAGTTGTACGATCATATATTTTAGTAGATTGACCTATAAATACACCCATACTAAGCACGCTTCCCTCTTCGACAATAACACCCTCAACGACTTCGGAACGAGCACCAATAAAGCATCCATCTTCAATAATTGTTGGGTTTGCTTGAAGTGGCTCTAATACACCACCAATTCCAACCCCACCAGACAAATGTACATTTTTACCAATTTGGGCACATGAACCAACAGTAGCCCATGTATCAACCATAGTACCTTCATCCACATATGCACCAATATTTACATAACTTGGCATCAAAATTGCATTTTTGGCAATATATGAACCTTTACGAACCAAGGCGCCAGGTACAGCACGAAAACCGCCAGCAACAAAATCATCATCTGTATACGAATCAAATTTCAAAGGTACTTTATCATAGAACTTAGTAAATCCTGCATCTACAGTTTTATTTCCATTTAATCTAAAAGATAATAAAACTGCTTTTTTAATCCATTGATGAGTGACCCAATCTCCATTAATTTTTTCTGCAACACGTAGTTTTCCGCTATCTAATAAATCAATTGCTTCATTTACAGCACTACGTAATTCATTGCATTGCAAGTCTAACTCTGGCAACTTTGCAAAGGCATTTTCAATAATATTTTTTAAGTTTTCCATAATAAATCTCTGACTAAATTAAGACTTATATTATACCGCATGCTAATCATAGGTACACTATATTTCTTGAGACACTTCTTAGGTCAACTTATCGATACAGATAAGACTCTTGAACTAACATATAAAATAATTTGTATTAAATTAAGTGCTAAATATACCATCGATACCATAAGAATTGATAAAATCCCAAATAATGAAATAGCACCTAATTTACCCCTGAAAAATCATCAACCGCTACAGCTCGTGAATTAATCGCAAAAGAACCAATTGCAATACCCTGCAAAAATCTACCAATTAATAATATCAATACATCACCAGACATTATTATTCCAAGAGATGCTAGTAAATATAAAACTAATGCAACTAAAATAGTTGATTTTCTGCCAAAGTAATCAGATAAATATCCAAAGATAAATTGTCCAAACGCAAATCCCAAAACTGTAATTGTGATGCTACTATGGGCGGTATTTTGTGAAATACCATAATAATTACGAATTTCTGATAGTGATGGTGCGTACAAGTCAATCGTCAAACCGCAAATTAGATTCAAAATTGGCAGCAATATTAACAACTGCCTTTAATAAATGTTCATCTATAATCTCATTTAAATATTATTTTATATTTTTACTAAAAGCATATTATAGTACATAATTTATTGGAATTTTATTATCTACTCCATTTATATTAAGCAAATATGTTTTAAAGTATTGCAAAACCCAAGATTGACAAATAAAGAGTATATATATTGTATTATACTTAATTGACAATACCAGACAAAATACTATAGAATTCTGATACACAATACTATTTTCTGGAATAAGAATGAGTGCAACAGATATTAAAAAGCGTGTTAAAAAAACAGGACAACAACCAGGTACACTAACCTATACAGGAAGTATGCAAGATATTGTACCTACTATCACAGTTGCATCTTATAATAATCAAGAGTTTAGTCAATACATAAATACAAAGATTAATATTCAAGAAATAAAAGCCCTAGATAATCACGTTACATGGATACATGTACATGGTCTACAAAATATTGAAATAGTTCAAGAAATAGCTGTCCAATATAAATTACATAAGCTAACAGTTGAAGACATCCTCAATGTTTCACAGCGCTCTAAAATTGAGAGTTTTGATGATTATATTTTTGTTACCCTCAAGATTTTAACTTGGGATACAAAATTAAATCAGGTAAATACAGAACAGTTAAGTATTGTAGTTGGCAATAAATTTATTATATCTTTCACAGAAAGCCCATGTACTGCATTTGACATGGTTCGTGAACGATTACAAACTGGCTATGGAGTGAATATGCTTGAAAATGGTAGTGATTACCTAGCATATAGATTAATGGATACTACTATAGATCAATATTTTGTTGTTCTAGAAAAAATAGGTGATAGAATTGAGCAAATTGAAGAAAATATAATATTAAACCCTACTCAAAAAAATGCACGAGATATTTTTCAACTTAAGCACAAATTGCTAATATTACGAAAAGCAATTTGGCCAATTCGTGAAGAAATTAGTCATTTATTGCAATCCGATCAAAAATTTATCACAGCATTTACACGCTTATATTTACGTGATCTATATGATCATGTAATTCAAGCGATAGATACAGTTGAAACTCTACGCGATATGGTATCTAGTATCATGGATATTTACCTATCATTAGTAACGAATAAAATGAATGAAGTTATGAAAGTACTAACTATTATTTCAACAATTTTTATACCAATTACATTTATTACTAGTTTATACGGTATGAATTTTAAATATATGCCAGAATTAGAAAGCCATTATGGCTATCCAATAGCTTTAGCATTTATGGGAGCTATCACAGGTGGAATGATATTATTTTTTCGCCGTAAAAAATGGATATAATTATAGATAGTTAAAATATATTAAAGCTCATAATATAAAATTTAAATTCCATCATATGTAACCATGAAATAATCAATGTTATACCTATATAATCTTAAGCATTGTAGCAAATTATCGCGCCATATAACCGTTAGCATAACATCCTGATTAACATCAATAATAACGCATCAATCCACCATAAAAAACATAAACTATATGCAAGTCAGACAATTATTTACCTTCAACAATTATCAATTTTTAGCATTTGGGCATATAATAACAACTATTCTTATCTATATTATTTACTTAAAAAAAGTATAGTTACTACAATTTAATTTAATTTTGATTTCAATATCATGGAGGTCATTTATGGCATATATTGAAGGTTCTGGAAAAACACCAAGCCTATTCTCAGCAATAGCAATTGGAGTAGGATCCATAGTAGGAAGCGGGTGGTTATTTGCAAGTTATTTTGCAGCCAAATTTGTGGGGCCTGCATCTATTATTTCTTGGGTAGTTGGTGCATCTATTGCATTATTGCTCGCACTATTACTTGCCGAAATAGCCACCATGTATCAGGAAACTGGACTATTTTCACGCTTACTCTCAATTACACATAACCGTGACTATGGATTTATTATTGCTATATCAAACTGGTTTGCTATGGTTGCTATTATTCCTTCAGAAGCAGTTGCAACTATTAATTACCTTGGTAATGCGTATAAACCAGTTGAAGAAATTATGTATACACCTTCAGGAAGCCTCACTATTATTGGTCTTGCAGCAGTCTGGTTAATTATGGCTACATACGGTTTATTAAACTATTGGGGTATTAAATTATTAGCTAAAACGAATAATTTTATTACTACTATCAAATTTGTGGTTCCTGCAGCAACAGGTTTTATCTTTATGTATGGTGCATTTCATACCGAAAATTTTACAGCATATAAAGACACATTTGTACCATATGGAGTTGGAAATATATTTACAGCAATTGTATCATGTGGAATCTTTTATGCTTTTTACGGATTTAGTTTAATCACAGTATTTGCCAAAGAAATTAAAAACCCTCAGCGAAATTTACCATTAGCATTAATTGGTTCTGTATCTGTTTGCTTGGTTATATATCTAATTTTACAAATCTCATTCTTAGGCGCAATTGACCCAGTGCAAGTTGCAACCCAAGGGTGGCATTCACTAGATTTTAAATCACCATTAGCAAATGTAGCCGCTTTATTAGGGCTAAATTGGTTAGTAATATTATTATATGCTGATGCAGCACTTAGCCCATCTGGATGTGGTAGCATTTACTTAGGGTCAGGCGCTAGAATGTTACAAGGAATGGGTGAAGATAAACAAATGCCAAGCATATTTGCAAAAGTAAATCAACAATTTATGATGTCTCGTACATCTTTATTGTTTACACTGGCAATTTGTTTTATAATTTCTTTATTTTTTGATACCTGGCAAAAAATTATGGTGGTTGTAACAGTATTTCAGTTAATTTCATGCGTAGCTATTCCAATTGCATTTGCTAAACTACGTAAAGATAAGCCAACTGAAATTCGCACATTTAAATTACCTTTAGGTGGGTTTGGTAGCATAATTTCATTCTTAATCGTGAGTTATTTATTAACTCAATGTGGTACAGATCCTCTCTTACTATCACTAATCATACATATCTTTTTTATGATTGTGTATTGTTTTACTGCATATAGATTAAATCCAAAAAAATCATTTAAAAGCTTTTTATCTTCTTGGTCAATTTTTGCTTACATGTTTATTGTAACTGGATTTGGTCATTTACATGATATGGAACAGTTAAATACCCCAATTGGGTTAGGATCTTTCTTTGTAATATCTTTGATTATGTATAAGTTTTTAGTTAATCAAAAGGAATTTAAATAATACTTTATATTAATAAATAATAAAATCGCAGATTAATCTGCGATTTTATTATACTAAACTATTTCTACAAAGTCTTTAGTCTCATCACTCCACTCAAGCATATGTCCAGAATGAACATCATATATCCAAGCATTCACAGTGATTTGACCACTAGCAATCATTGCATCAATCTTGGGATAAGTTTTTAGATTTTCAACCTGATGAAGAAGGTTTACCTTAACCCCATCATAAGCATCTTTTGGTTTATTTTTACGAAATCCTTCTTTAATTAGACCAAGCCAATTATCAAGTCCTACATAACCAAGCTTATCTTCTCCAGTTGCGTATGATGCTTTAACTGCTCCACATTCAGTATGCCCACAAATCACAATATTGCGTACACCTAATTCTGAGACAGAAAATTCAATTGCAGCAATTTCACTATAAATATTATCAGGCATATATGGTGGCACTACATTACCAACATTCCGCACAATAAATATTTCACCAATATTAGCTGAAAAAAATGCATTTGGATTTAAGCGACTATCAGAACATGTTATTAATAGCGTATGAGGCTTTTGGCCTTGTGCTAATGTGTTAATTAGTTTTTGGTTATCATTTGCATAATAAGAAACATATTTAGTAATACCATGGCGAAGTACATCTGTTGCTGAATGAGAGTACCCTGATTTTTCTATAATTTCTTTAATTTGATATTCATTCACAGTGATACTAAAAGTTGATTTCCTTACCCTATTTGCACGAATAATTGCTAAATGCTCATCACTAGCTCCATGAATAATTGACTTAATACCAAGCTTATCAAAATCAACTGTCATATCAATTAATTGTTTAGTAATACTACTATCTAAGCCATGCACCATTCCAAATTCAAAAATCACAAATTTGATATTTTCATTATCATCAATAAATTCACGAACTTTTAATAATTTATCATATGAGAAAAACGAGATATTTCCAGTTATTCCAACACGTAATATTTCATTATTTGTCCATAGTTTTATATCTGATTTTGCATTTAGTATTTTATAGAACATAACCCCTAGGGCTAATACTACACCAACTAGCATTCCATTGATACCAAATAATATTATAGATAAGAATGTAACTATATAGATAGTAAACTCTAATTTTCCGCTTCTCATTAATCTTTTTACTTGACCAATATCTAGCATCTTAAAAGCAGCGGCAAGTAAAATACCATACAATACAGCAGTTGGAATTACAGCAATTACATTTGGTAAATAGATTAATGCTAATAAAATAAATACAGATTGAAATATAGCAGCTCTACGTGTTTTTGCACCTGAAAGTACATTTATCGAAGAGCGTGCCACAACCCCAGTAACAGGAATACCGCCACATAAGGTCACACCAATATTCGCAATACCTTGCCCAATTAATTCTTGATTTGGATTATGTAAATCTCCTTTACCCATTAAATCAACCGCTGAAGTTGATAAGAATGTTTCCAAGCTGGCTAGAACAAAAACTTCAATAGCAGTTATTAATAATAATTTAATACTCTCAGTAGTTATTACATGATCTGTTGTTACATGTAATCCAGAAAAAGAAAAATTTCCGACTAAATCTACATGCAAGTGTAAAAAGAATACTAATAAAGTTGGAACAATGGCACCTAAAACAAAAGCATACGACCTAGGTAAAAATTTAGGAGCCATAGCTAAGATAACTATAGTTATAACTGTCAATATTTCATCCATAATATCGCCACTATGTGTATATAAATGAAAATCTCGAATAAAATCTATAACAGTAGCATCGGGTTGTGTATTAATTCCAAAAATATGTGGTAACTGTCTAAATAATAAAAGAAAACCAATACCAGATGCAAATGCTAAAATTAATGACATCGGAATAAACCGAGCAATCCTTCCGAGTCTAATAACCCCAGAAACAATTTGTAAAACACCACAAATAAGCCCTACAATTAATAGTCCAGAAAACCCATAATTAGCAATCGTACTTGCCAACAATACTGACATCGCAATAGCAGGGCCTGTTACTCCAAGTCTACTACCACCAAAAATAGCTCCCAAAGCACCACCAACTACTGCTGATATTATAGCGGTTTCATATGGAACCCCTGTTGCCAAAGCCACTGATAAAGATAGTGGTATCGCAACTAATGTAACTAATAAAGCTGCTTTTACATCATCAAATAAAAATTTAGAACTAAATAACGGCACTAATTCTTTAAATAAATAATTTTTAATATAATTCTTTTTCATATCTCATTACCCTCCACACATTGTAAATATTTTGTCATATCCGAATACTTTATTTGGCACTCATAATACGCCCAATTACTTTCACTATTTATCGGCATTTTACTTTCAGACATAAAAGTAGCACCACCACTATAGTTTTTTACATAATTAGACCAAAAACTGTTACCTCCTCTAGAAATATTAAAGAAAAAATTTACTGCATCAGTAGCATTTATTCCATATGTATTCTGAAAGCTATATAGCTCACTCCATTGCAAGCTATTAGATAAATTATAATCGCTATAGTATGTAGTAAAATTAACTAAACTACCATTATCACTAAGTTGTATAATTTTAAACCCTGGATTATTATTAAAATCAACACTAAATCCAAGAGTAGACATCGCAAATAGACTTTCTACAACCATATAGTCTTCCATATGATAATGCCCAAAATAATAATTTTGTATAACGTCATTATATTTTCCATATAATGCTTGATATCTATCTCCATATTTAGGCTGTATATTATAATCTGGCTTATAACCATCCGCGATATCAAATACATTTGCGCCAAATGGTTCATGCTGTAATATAATAGCTTTTTTACCTCTACTACGCAAATTATATAATTGGTTTTCTAACCAAACAAATTGCGATTCGGCTATATTATCATCAATAATATTACCTTCATTTTCAACTGTCAATGGATTCATATTTAAAGCAAGAATATCTACATTTTGATTTAATGGCATCGCATAATATCCGCCATTCGCAAAATTATTTTTAAATATCTCTGGGTATGCCATATACTGGTTTAATCTACTTGCAGCTAACTTCATAAAATCTGAGGTAGGATAAGAATAATCACTTTGGTCTGTATCATTATTACCAAATATATAATAAATTTTAGCATTAGGAACAGCTTGGCTAATTTTATACAAAACATAATTCATAGTATTAATAGCAAGCTCAGTATGCTGAGATTGTGTGCCATTAGGCACATATGACTCAAATTGGGTTGGAAAATCGTGACTTAGTAAATCACCAGTAACAAATATTTTGCTAATATTTTGCCCTTTAACTATAGTAGTTAAATTAGTTAATCCATTTATAAAAAATGTATTATTTGTTTCCTCACCATAATTATTGGGTAAGCTATCAGCAAAATGCCAATTAGCAGGGTTTGATTCATTAACCAAACCAAGGACACATAATTTACTATCTGAAGTTACCGAAGTTCCACAGCTATTAAAAGGATCTAGGTGGATATCAGTAATAATAAGTATATTCTCATTTGAATTACTAACTCCTGATGAGCATGACGAAAGTGTGAACATTATTACAATGCTAAACAATATTTTTTTTATGTATTTATAAATCTTATTCATATAATCCAGTATTTTACAACGAAATAACATACTCTCAAAAAGAGGACAGCACAAATTATTACATATTTAAAGTCTAAATATACACATAAGTGTATATTTTGCATTAAAATAATGTGCTCATTAATTTAGAGCTATAACGAATACTAGGATTAACTAATGCGTAAAATAATATTAACAAGCACTCTGATATTAGCAGCGTTTTGTGCAAATGCAACTAGCCAAAATAATTCTACAAAATCTCCTCAAAAGACACAACAAGCTAAAAAAATAAAACCAAAGAAAAAGAAAAAAAGCCAGACACAATCTACTGTAGTATCTAATGGCATACCTCGTTTAAATTCAAAGTCAGCAATAGTAATTACTGCTGACAATAACCATGTTTATATAAATAAAAATTCTGACCAAGTTTTACCAATTGCATCAATTACAAAACTAATGACTGCAATGGTCGTTCTAGACTCAAAAGTAAATCTTGATGATTATGTATCAATATCCTCAGAAGATGTCGACAATTTACGAAATACCACATCAAGATTAAGAGTTGGTATGCAATTACGACGCCGTGACTTACTCCTATTAGCACTAATGTCTTCTGAAAACCGTGCAGCTTCTGCGATTGCAAGAACTACATTCGTTGGAGGCATGAAGCCATTTATAGCACAAATGAATGCTAAATCAAAATCTCTTGGAATGAAAAACACTAAATTTTTTGACCCGACTGGATTAACTGTTAATAATCAATCAACAGCAAGTGACTTAGCCAAAATGGTAAAAGCTGCATATCAGTATGATTTAATTAGAGAAGATTCAACTACTAAGGCTGCGGACGTAATGCTTAGCAAAAACTATACCCACCGTTATGTAAACAGTGATTCATTAGTTCGCGGAGATAATATGAAAATTGAAGTTTCAAAAACCGGATTTATCAATGAAGCAGGTCATTGTTTAGTTTTATATAGCTTGGTTGCTAATAAACCAGTTATTATGGTATTTTTAAATAGCCCTGGGCGTTCTGGAAGATTCAGTGATGCACTAGCAAGTCGTAGTTATATAAGCAGAACATCCAATCCTAATTTATCGTAAAATTTGCTTGATATGTACAAATCATGATAGAATAAGGATGTATACAAACTGTATATTGAGCGATCAACTTACACTTGAAAGGACTTTTTGTGAAAAAACTATTACTTTGTTTATGTGTGACATCTAGTTTAAGCTATGCTGCAGACCTAGATATGAATAACTTGTACTGTAATGATTATAAATTAAACTCTGCAACTACTCTAGGTGATGTAAGAGCTAAATGTAATCTTAAGAATGAGTACGACGTTACTTATAATAGATATGATGGCATGTATGAAGTAAAATTCATTAACACGGCTACAAAAAAATCTGTTAAATGTGACTTTGCGGAGAGTTCAGCTGCTTCATTATTAAATGGCTGTCGTTAATAAATAATTGAAAGGAAAAATTATGCGTAAATTACTAATTGCTTTAATTGGCGTTCCTGCTATAGCATTTGCAGGTAGTGATCTTGATATGAATAACTTAAAATGTAACAATCTGCAAATTTATTCAAATACAACTTTACAACAAGTTAGAGATAATTGCTTAATGTACAAACAGTTTGAAAGAGATCGTACTGATTCTAAAAACTTCACAAGTGACCAAAGCAAAAGTTGGCATGGCGCAAAAGAAATGTATGAAGTACAATTCTACAGCACAACAGCTAAAGATCTAGTACGTTGTAACTTTGACGGTTCAGAACCAAATTCACTAGTAATTGGCTGCCGCTAAGAAGTACAAAATAAATATAGAATAATAAAAAACTCTCAGTATAAATGCTGAGAGTTTTTTATTATTCTATATTTAGATATATTATTGTGCACTTTCATTATTTGCACAAGAATATACACTATAGGTTCTTTTGCCATCATTAATAGCAGTTTTAGCTACAACTTTATTACCACTCATAGAAACTGCTTCATTACGAGCTAATATATCCAACTGGCTTTCGACCGATCTATCACTCTGAAATGTATCAGCTTTAGACCATATAGAAACATTTGTGTCACCAAGATATTTACAATCATTAAATGAGTCTATAGAATTTGACACAGATACATTCTTAGCACCTTGATTTAGACTAACAAAAGAACAAGCAGTTAATGCAATGCCTAAAGATAATATTGTACTTAATTTCATTTTTTTCATTTTAATTCCTTATTGTAATTCAAATAAAGCTATAGACTCAACATGTGACGTATGGGGAAACATATTCATAACACCAGACTTCAACAATGTATAACCGTGTGTATTTACTAATATATCTGCATCTCGTGCCAATGTAGCTGGATTACAAGAAACATATACAATTCGTTTAGGTGCTGTATCAGAAGTAATAGACTTAACTAACTCCATGGCTCCATCACGAGGTGGATCTATTAACCATTTATCAAACGAACCTAGATTTTTCAACCATTTATCATCAATAGTAAATAAATTACAAACTTGGTAAGCAACTTTTTTATCTAAACCATTATGCATAGCATTTTCTTTAGCTCTTTTTACCAAAGCATCAGACCCTTCTATACCTATCACCTGTTTAGCACTAGTAGCTATAGGTAATGTAAAGTTTCCAATTCCACAAAAGAAATCAGCAACAACTTCATTATCTTTTGCATCTAACATATCAATAGCTAAACTTACCATTGCTTCATTTATAACTGAGTTAACTTGAGTAAATTCTGTTGGATAATATGGCATTTCAATAGTAAAACGCTTTATTTCATAACTTAATTTTGGAGCATCTATAGGATATAATGGATAACAACTATCTGGACCCTTTGGTTGCAACCAAATTTGTATAGCCATATCAGTAGTAGTGTTAGCATCTGCAAACTCTTTTAACAAAGCCTCATCAGTATCACTCAATGTCTCCATATTTCTTACAACTAAAACAGTTACAAAAGTTCCTACAGCAACTTCAATTTGCGGGATTTTATCTGGCATAGTAAATTGATTAAATGTCTTACGAAGCTCTGGAATCATATCAGAAACATGCTTTGGCAAAACATGGCATTCATTCATATCTACAACATATGGTGCCGATTTCTCTCGAAATCCAACCAACATGCCGCCTTTTTTTGTAACATAACGAGCTGATAGTCGTCCACGATGACGATATCCCCAAGGTATGCCTTTCAAAGGTAAAATCACCTCTCTAGTTTCTACATTACCAATATGTTTTAGATTATCAATTAATACTTTTTCTTTAATCCGAATTTGCTCTTCAAAGCTCGCATGCTGCATTGAGCAACCACCACATATACCAAAATTTGGACACGCTGGTTCAACTCTCTCCGGACTAGGCTTTATAATCTCTACTATTTTGGCTTTATCAAAGCTTGGTTTACGACGTACTATTTCAACTATAACTTCTTCACCAGTCAAAGCACCATCAATAAATACCGTTTTACCATCTATACGGGATATTCCCTTACCTTCAAAATCAACTGATTCTATTACTACAGTATATTGTTCATTCATATTTTTTATCTTTATTACATTAATCTTACATAGATGGTAGAACTATGGCTTGAGGAGCCTGTTCATTAGTTTGTGTATCTATTTGCTTTTGGTATTGATTTTCCATCTGATTACCAATAACTTGCTCATCTTTATATGTTGCTACAGCTTCCTTCGAATGATCAGCCATTAGCTCTTCTTGACCTTGCATATACTGAAAGCCCTGTTCCTGCTCACCATCTTGAGTCTGATGTTCACGCATTGTTTCACCATCTGGCATATACATTCCATCACCTAAATCATATGGATCGCCCATATATACACCACCAGGGGTGGCTCCATAAATATATGTTGGCTGATACACCTGCGGTGCTGAATTATCATCGGCATAAACACAAATAATGTCAAAAACCAAAAAAAATGCTATACATAATCTAGATAAGCTTCTTAGCATCTTAGTTATCTCCACCTTGGAAAATTGCAGTAGGATCAATTGGCTTACCATTTTTGCGTAGTTCAAAATGTAACATTGATCTAGCTGCAGATGTACTGCCCATTTCTGCAATTTTTTGACCACGTTTAATAGATTCACCTTCTTTTACTAAATTAACTTTGTTATGTGAATATGCTGTTAAATAATTATTCGCATGTTTAATAATTATCAAATTACCATATCCTTTTAAGCCATTACCAGAATAAGCAACCGTACCATCATTGGCTGCAATAATTGCTTGACCTTCATTACCAGCAATATCAATACCTTTGGATGCTACTGAATATTTTTTGATGATAGAACCTTGGGTTGGAACTGTCCAAATAATTCCATCTACTTTAGCATCAGCTTGATAAGCACCCTGCTTTATAACAGGGCTATTCGTCACATTAGCTGGTTCACTAGTTTTAGTTATGCTCTTCTTGGTTGATACTGGAGTTCCCTCACTATCTTCATCATCCATTTTTGATATTTTGGTACCATTATTTTGAGTATTATCAACCTTAGCTACTGGACTGCTACTTACAGCGGCAGAAGAATTTGAAACTACTTTAGGTGGTGGCGTCGTTGCAACTTGAGCGCTTTGCTTTACGCCACCATTCACAATAGGTGCAGGCGCTTGGCTTGATATAGCACATGCCCCTAATAATAATGTAATCAAACTTATCGATATTTTTTTCATAGAAATAACCCTAAATAATTGCGTTAATTAATGATAGTTCTTGATGATTTGTTGGGAGTAACTCTAATGGTGTAATTGTAATCTTATTATAGTTTACAAATAAATCCAAATCGGTACCTTCACTATACTCATTTAACCTTGATGAAAACCCTTGCCAATAAATAGTTGTCATACGCGGAGTCTCTTGTTTAATTAATGGCTCATGTTGTGGGCGAAGCCCTACTCTAGCACTTACATACCCATTTAACTCATTATACGGTTTATTTGGTATATTTATGTTCCAAACAAATGAAGAAGGAAGACTATTTGACTTATTTTCAATTTTATGGACTAAATCCACCACAACTTTTGCAGCTGTATCTAAGTGTTTAAACCTGTCTTGACTATCTTTTAGTATATTCATAGAAAACGCTAATGAACGAATTCCATGTAGAGCACCTTCTCGCGCGGCTCCTACTGTGCCAGAATAAAAAATATCCTCGCCTAAATTCTCACCATGATTTACTCCAGAAATAACCAAGTCTGGGTAATAACTGCCATAGACTTCTTGTAAGCCTAATCGCACACTATCCGCGGGGGTGCTTGATACAAAATATATTTTTTCTTCCACTTTAGTTATACTAATTGGATTATATACCGCAATTGAATGACCAGCTCCACTAGAGTTATGCTCTGGTGCAATCATAATAACATCATGTCCTGCATTTACTAATGCATTAAAAACCTTGCGAATTCCAGTTGCTAAATAGCTATCATCATTTGTTAAAAGTATTCTCATATATACACATCAATTAGTAATAGTAACATGCATTTTATCATAAAATAGCACGATACCCATCAATAATAAAAATACCTCATTATAAATAAATGAGGTATTTAACAAATACTTAAAGCTAAACTTAGATTAAAATGTACAATACAATGAGCCACGAGACTTATAAATAATAAGTTAGGAGCAAATCAAACCGCACAGTTTATACTACGTTAACTATAATAAATTATTTTTTCTTTTTAGGCATATACAAATCTGTAATTGAGCCATCAATAATCTCACTAGCAAATGCAATAGACTCTGATAATGTAGGATGAGCATGCACTGTCAATGCAACATCATGAATATCAGCACCCATTTCAATAGCTAAGCATGCTTCAGCTAATAATTCGCCAGCACCAGCACCTACAATTGCAGCACCAATGATTTTATGAGTATCTTTTTCCGCGATAAGCTTAGTAAATCCATCAGTTCTAGCATTACCTAGAGCTCGCCCAGATGCTGCCCAAGGGAACTTACCTACTTCCACTGCCATGCCTTTTTCTTTGGCTTCAGTTTCTGTCACACCAACCCATGCAACTTCTGGATCTGTATATGCAATACCTGGAATAACACGAGCATCAAAGAATGATTTCATCCCAGCACAGTTTTCAGCTGCAACACGACCTTCATGCACTGCTTTATGTGCAAGCATTGGCTGGCCAATCACATCACCAATTGCGTAAATATGTGCAACATTCGTACGCTGTTGCTTATCTGCTGGTATAAAGCCATTATCTTGGACAATAACCCCTGCATTCTCAGCACCAATCAATTTACCATTTGGACGACGACCCGCAGCCACTAACACCTTATCAAATTTTTGTGGCTCAGTAGGAGCTCCGCTTCCTTCAAAGGTTACCCAAATACCATCTTCTTTGGCTTCAACCTTAGCACATTTCGTATTTGTATAAATTGCTTCAAAACGTTTTTTAATACGAGCTTCTAATACTTTTACCACATCACGATCAGCACCAGGAATTAACCCGCTACCTAGCTCAACAACTGTAATCTTAGAACCAAGTGTACCATATACCTCTGCCATCTCAAGACCAATGATACCACCACCCACAACAAGCATGCGCTCTGGTACACTTTCTAACATTAGAGCACCCGTAGAATCAATAATTCGTGAATCTTCAAATGGAAACCCTGGTACTTTAAATGATTGCGATCCAGCTGCAATAATTGCATTTTTAAAACGCACAGTTTTTGCACCCTCTGCAGTTTCTACACTAATTGTATATGGTGAAGTAAATTTAGCTAACCCTTCAACCTTTTGAACTTTACGTTGCTTAGCTAGACCATCAAGCCCTTTGGTTAACTGTCCAACAACACCAGACTTAAAATCACGTACTTTATCAATATCAATTTGAGGTTTACCAAAAGTAACTCCATGATGACTCATTTCATCTGCTTCATTAATTACTTTAGCTACATGCAATAATGCTTTTGAAGGAATGCACCCTACATTTAAACATACACCACCTAATGTCTTATACTTCTCGACCAATACTACATTTAAACCTAAATCAGCCGCGCGAAAAGCAGCTGTATAACCGCCAGGCCCAGCACCTAAAACCATTAAATCACATTCTATTTCACCAGATGCAGCAGCAGGAACTGAACTTGCAACAGGAGCAGACAACGAAGGCGCAGCTTCTGTTTTTGCATCTACATTTTGTGCTGTAGCAGTTTGAGAACTAGCTTCTACTTTTATAATCGCATCACCTTCATTAACCTTAGATCCAACTTTAATTAAAACCTCTGTTACCACCCCAGATTTATCAGCAGGAACTTCCATTGTGGCCTTATCTGTCTCTAACATAATTAGATTGTCGTCTATATTTACCATGTCACCAACTTTTACATAAACTTCGGCTACATTTACATCACGACTTCCACCAATATCAGGCACTTTTATTTCAATAGAACTCATAGTTATCTCTTTTTTAAATTGATTAATTATCTGATTTTACCCTAAAATACACAAATACACTATATGCAGTGCTTATACAATTAATAATAAAAGTACCATCATCATGGTACTTTTATTATTAAGCTAAAGGTTACTTATAAACTGTAACATCATTTGCAGTATCATGAACTTCGACCCTAAATTCAGTTGCTAACTTACTTGGAGCTACACAACGAATTAAATTTTCTTCATGGGTATGACTACTTGCGGCAACTGGATACGCAAGCATAGTATGCCAACCTATTCCAGTTTCATTTGTAGCTGGTTTATTATTATCATCATCACCAACAGCTATACCATTACTGTCATAAAACTTACAGCGCCATTTTGCCTGAGCTGGACTGTCGCCTTCATTAACGATATTAGCGCGAATAAATAAATAGCCCTCTGTTTTATTATAAGCGTAGCTACCATCTTTAGAAACATGGGTTGAAGTTATATTAGCAACTTCTAAATTATTCCATGCTTTTTCGTTCAGTTTTTTATCACCCTTACTATTCACAGCACCATTTTGCACAGCAGGCTCATTCATTGTTTGTGAATAATTATCTGCTGTTGGAGCGCTAGAACATGCCACAATAGCACCTAATGACACTATACTCAATATAACTAATTTTAATTTCATTCTTATACCTATACTAACTTATTTAGTCATGCCTTTTGAAATATTTTTACTACTACGCCATATAGCAGCACCTTGTTGCACATCAAATACTTGAACGAAGAATGTATATGCAACTAACATTGACTTACCATTTGGTGAAACAGATGTGTCGCTAGTTAATTTCCCATCTATACGGCATTGAGCCCCCTTCATTTTACCCATTTTAGCAGTAGTTGATTGGTCATATAAGCCAGATTGATTTTGGCGACCTAATTCATCTACTTGATTACCCATTTCATCAACAGATACTACATATGTAGAACGCACTGCTGATGAATTAGTTAAGCTATCAGCCATCGCATTTGTCATAACAGAAGTATCAACATACTGATCTGTAGCGTTCTTAACAGGTGAAATTGTAAATGATTTACAACTACCCATCTTACCACTTTGAATAAGCGCTGATGCCATATCTGCTGCAGTTGCACGTAAATCATTTTGAGTAAAGTTGGTTGTTAATGTATTTACTGCATTTGGATCTACATATGATACCTGAGGTGAGGCACATCCAGCTAAAATTAAGCTTCCTAATAAAGTACTTCTTATTATAGTATTTTTTATTTTCATCATTTTTCCTAAAAATTAATAAGTCAACGCCGTTACTGTTTTACCATCAGCCGAAAATTCAACTTTAAAATCAGTAGCTTCAATATCACTTGCTCTACACCCTATGGTCTGATCAGCATTTGGATAAAGTGTTACAGATTGCCAAATTTGATCATCACCTACTTGCATGCCATTAGCATCAGAGAATTTACAACGATAAAAACCATTGATTGCACTGCGGTTACTATTATGTAATACAGCTTGTGATTTTAATAAACCATTTACTCGTTGTGATTTAACCGAACCAGATACAACAAACACATTAGGATTTGATGAAACATTTACAACCCTATCATTAGTCCCTGTTGCACAACTTGCTAAAAGACCAACAGAGGCTAATACAATTATTATTCTTTTCATTATGTATAACTTTCTAAATATTTAGCTCATAAGCTTTAGTAATTTATAATTATAACAAATAGTAAATATTCTTTCTTTAATTTTTAATTCACCATCCCGCGCTGTGGCTCAAAATAAACTTGATTACCCAAAACTCTATAAACCAAGACTTGATATGGTTGATTTAGATTGATTTGTTTTGTATACCTCACACCATTAATTGAAATATCAAAACTATGATTTCCATATGGCAAATTGATACGATTAATATTAACTTTAGACGGTAATAAATTCCAATTACGCTCATCAGCTTTATCAATAAAGATACTGCCAATCCCTGCACCTAAACTTAATAGAGCTCCTAAATTACCTCCACTTGAACAAGTACTT
>JAQUVM010000166.1 GCA_028693355.1 Burkholderiales bacterium | reverse complement strand
AGAACATTATGGGAAGTTATCGGCAACATATATGAAAACCCAGAATTATTAACCCAAAATGATTAGTCATCATTTTAAGTAAGAACAGAGAGTATATGAACCAAGAACTAATAAATAAAATAAAAGAGAAATTGCCACAGCAAAACAAATGGTTAAGTTGGAATGATAGTGAAGATTTTGTATGTGGTTATAATAAATCTCTTAACGACACCTACAAAGCACTCCCAGATATAATCAATTATATTTATGAGGATTTGAGGGGGAAGATAGAAAAACTATATCAAGATGAACACCCAGTAGATTGTATAGATGGAGTAACACCAGTAGAAACTTATGGATATGAAGAAACTCATAATCAGGCATTAAAACAAGTTCTCCAATTATTAGAAATTAAAGATAAATAATATGAAACCATCAAAATTATTTGAAGGAGAAAACAGCTCATTAAGAAAAACCTTTAATGAAGTCTGTAACCAAGATAAAGAAATAGAAAATATAATAAGAAAAAAGATAGATACTTTTGTGTTTTGGGATTTAGATAATGATTGTATAGGAAATGATTTATCTGAACTTATCACCCAATTCGGAAACAAGAGATATCAAAAAGCAAAAAAAGATGTGTTTAATGATTTAATGATGAGTTTACCAAGTGATGCAGAAAATCTATCAACTCTAACACCAGACCAAGCATTAAAAACTATTAGGACATTTATGGATAAAAGACCTTTTGACATTATAAATTAAAGAATAAATAATATGGAAAACAGTAAAAAACTATACGAAGATATGGGGCGATTAGAGTTTGAAGTAGTTGATATTTTAAAAGTCGAATGTATTATGAAGATTTAACAGAAGAAGATAAATAATATGAAACATATAGAAATACTATTTTGGAAAATAGCAAAACACATAATTAAAAAAGGATATGGTGCTGATTGTAGTGCACCAGATATACCTAGACCAATTCTTCCTAGATGTGCAAGTTGTGAGGCAAAAGAAGTAATAGATTTTATAGATAGACATATAGATTTAATAAAATGAACGATTTAGAACGAAAAATAGAAGAAGATATGGAAATAGAAGGTAGTGCATTTATTTGTGCATTTATTATTTTCGTTGTTATAGGCATTATTTTTGCAATAATTGTTTGGTAAAATATTAAATAGTCGTAAGGAGGATAAATAAAATAAAGGATATGGAAGATAGACTAATTAAATGGATTTTAAGTTATATAGAAGAAAAAGAAGAAACTGTGGATGGAGAATATGGTATGGGTAGAAATTTTAAGCAATTAGAAAAAGATATCGCCTTTTGGTTTTGGTTTGTCTGTGTCGTAAATATGGTCTTGTATAGTTTGCTTTATTATTAAAAATATGATATAATATATGGAAGAATTAGAATATAAAATCTTAAAGAGTTTGGAGAGAGAGGGTGATCTGATACTAAAAATAACATTGCTTGGTTTATTTGTTATAGTCGGATTTTTAATCTATGCTATAATATAATAGTCCAGCCAATAATTTAAATTTTCGGGTCTTGGATAATAGTAAGCTCCCTCTCTATCGGGGGCTTTCTATTTTTAATACTATGTTATACTAAATATATGAATATTTTGATTAGCGTTAATAATTTTAGTTATCTATCAGGTGCTCCAATGTATGTTTTTACTCTCGCAAAAGAGCTGGTTTCAATGGGGAATAATGTAACGATTTACTCTGGAGTAATTGGCGGTATAATAACCGAGAAGGCTAGAGAACTAGGAATTAAAGTCATTGATAAATTAGATCCAAACGAAAAATATGATATAATGCACCTAAATCAAGAATGGTCAAGACATATTTTAGACATATACGATATACCCGCAGTTTATACAATACACAGTGAGTTTCCTTGCGAGAACCCAATACGAGACGATCGTATTAAAAAATACATTGCTATACGACCAAGCATTGCAGAAAAATGGGGAATTGATTGTGAGATAATTTACAACCCAATAGACTTTGGCAGATTTCATCCATACCCAAAACCAGAAGAAGAACTTATTTTATTTGTCGGAACGATAGATAATTTACGCAAAAAATCCGCAGAGCATTTAATGAATGAATGTCTAAAAACTGGAAAGAAGTGTCGCTTTGTCGGACAGAAGTTTGCAAACTGGGCAGACGGATTAGATAACTGGTTTGATAGCACTTGGGACATTGAAGAACATTTAAAAGATGCAACAGAGACCGCAGGGATAATGTTAGGTAGAACGAGTATTGAAGGATACGCTTGCGGACTACCATCTATAATTTACGATGTAGATAAAGACGGAAACATTAGAAGTATAACAAGAAATGAAGTGCCAGAAGATATGGATAGGTTTAATAGTAAGTTGGTCGCACAAAAAATATTAAAAATATATAACGAAATAAAACAATGTTAAGTTACACAGAAAATATACCAAGAATACTAGAAGCAGTCAAAAATAGTGGAGCAAGGCGTATTTTAGATGTTGGCGGTGGAATGGGTAAATACGCTATATTGATTAGAGAGAATGACATAT
>JAQUVM010000165.1 GCA_028693355.1 Burkholderiales bacterium | reverse complement strand
AGAAATGCTCAATTGTATATTCTTGGTTTTTCCGATAAAGCATTTGTCCACAATAAGCACACGGGCATTTGGGAAGTTCTTTAAGAGGAGAACGGATACTGTCAAAACTTAAGCAAAATGTGCTGGGGGAAATTATCTTGAGTTGAGATATGCGCATATAACCTTTATTATGAATTTATAGTAAAATCATGTAATTAATTTACTAAGCTACTTTAACTTGCATAATTTCCAGTGGATTTTGCTACTGGAGTGGTGTATGACACAGCAGCAGCCGTTACAGTAGCATCGGACGTTGAGGATAATTCGATACAATTAACAACGTCATCATTGTCAACCAATGTATGCGTATTAACTAAATTAGTTGAAGTAGTTATTGTTCCTGTTCCTGTTGCAGTTACTAAAAGATATTCTTCTCTTGCTGTTCCGAATCCTACGCAAATATATTCACCAACCTTTGCATTTGTCGTAGATGCAACATTAAGAATATTTTGTCCACTTGCTGAATCATCGCTTACTTTTGTAGCCAATAACCCTGAAGGAGTATATAATACTCTTTTACTTCCCGACACTCCTGCAATAGTAAGATAAACACCTATATCTATTCCTGTTAAACTATTAACCATCAAATAAACTTGCCCTGATGTTATATTTCCTGTTGTTGCACCAGAATTTAAAGTGCCGCCTGTTCCGCTAGTAGATACGCCCCAACCTATTATGCCTCCTGCTGTACAATCTTTGTTGATAATAGTATCTCTGCCTGATGTTAAAGTAGTATTACCAAAAACTGGAGTACCCGCGCTATTTGCCATGCTTAACTGTCTTGGTATAACATTCCCGTTTACTTGATTTATTGTTATAGTGGGATTAGGCATATTGGTAAGTTCTAGGTCTCCGTGTAGACTATTAATCCGCCCACCAACTATATATAAAGTAGAAAATCCATTTATCTTATTAATAATTTGGTTGTATCTGCTCTTGTTTGCGATTTTCGATTGTCCATAAACAATATCTAAATCACTCGGAAATCTTAAAATACTATTATTATCTGTCCTGAGTTCAACATTATTGATTTTAAATGGCGAGCCGAAATAAAAAAGCCGCCTACCAGACATAGAAGAATAATCTAAATCTAAAATATCATCAGAAAAAGAGAAAGAGCTGTTATTAAGCTCAATACCTTCGCCGCGAAATGCGCTAGTTTCTAAAAATGTACCTGATGTTGACTTATTAAAATCTAAATTTTCGCCGCTTAGTTGATTAAGGTTTAAATAACAATTACCAGTTAAGCTACCCCAAAGAGCAGCATTATCGACTGCACATTGTTCAAGAGAAACCGTATAACAGTTATTTATTTTAAATCCGTGATAATTTTTATTTATTACAGTATTAACATAACAGCGTTCAAATTTTAATGTAGTTGGTATTGCTGTTCCTGTCGGAACGAAATAAAAACCATTGTAATAAGAATCGACTGATTCAACTTGACTAAATTTAGATAGCCAAATTGTTTGAGACCCACCCATATATACACTATAAGAACATTCTGAAATTCTTAAATTCTCGAAATTCGCTAAACTTAAATTTAAGCCAACACCTGAAAAATTAATCCCTTTACCGTTAGTTGCAGCCGAAGCAGTGCCATTTAAAATATGTCCATTTTTTATAATTAATCTCTCAATATCAGTTGTCGCTGTTATTTTAAATATATCTTCTGTTGCAGTCATTTGTTTGATAATTGATGAATTTAAATCTATTTCCATAGCAGCGGGGATATTAATTGCACTCTCAATGGCATAAGTTTTCCCTTTCGTTCCGATTAATCGATACCCTGAAGTTGTTGCATCATTAAACGCATCACTATCATCAGTGCTGCCATCGCCTTTAGCCCCAAAATATTCAGGCGTTCTGAAAGTATCTCCAATTAATATATTGAAATTATCCACCTGAGCATCAACGGCATTAACTAATATAAAATAATCATTTGCTTCATCAAATATTAATTCTACATATTGATCTGTGTTGATTTGCCCATAAAACAAATTTTCTCTCAAAGGAGTTTTTACATTTTTGACACCAAGACTATTAATATTTATAGTACAAGCTTCTGTGCTTACATCTGTGTTGCCAGCATTAGCAAAGAATCTAACTTTTAAGCCGTCAGTATAAGCAGTTGGAGCTTCTCCACTATTTATTTCTAAAATAAAATTATTAGCTGTTCCAGTATCAGTATATATTTCTGTATTTTGTCCAAGATAATCAACGGCATTATTTGCTCTAGCAAGCCATTCAACCATATAAGCATTTTCCCAATTCTTAGAAGTTGAAGCCAAATTTCTTCCAAGCAAAGTTCCAGCACCATATCCACTAGCTTTTTGAGCAGAGGAATATGGAACTTGTTGTCCGCCCCAAGAGGTTAAAAGTGTTAAATCTGTGTTGGCCACACTTGGTTTTGCTGGTATTGACATATGATTTCCTTTATTTAATTCCAATAATGATGTAATTTGCTACACCAGTATATGTTTTACTATAATTAGTAACCTTACAAGTCACAACACGATTAGCATCGGCAGTA
>JAQUVM010000164.1 GCA_028693355.1 Burkholderiales bacterium | reverse complement strand
GGCTCTAATAGGTGTTTGGTATGTAAATTTTTATGATTATCGAAGTATGATTATTTCACCATATAATACTAGATTAGCTAGATTTCCTGCTTATATTCAACAGCTTGAAATGGAAAGTAATGGAAAGTCTGTAGATGTGAATGGTAATTATGTTTCATATAATACCTGTCCAGTTATATGGGGTGATAGTGGGATAAATGGCCAGCATGCATACTATCAATTATTGCATCAAGGTAAGCAGATTATACCAATGGATATTATTATTACATTATCAGATAAGTTTAGTAGTAAGGAACATAATAATATATTATGGTCAAATGCAATTGCTCAAGCAGAAGCTTTTATGTGTGGTAAAACCGAAAGTGTAGCAAAAAGCGAATTAATTAAAAGTGGCGTGAATGAAAAAGATGCTTTATTTTTAGCAAAACATAAAACGTTTCCTGGAAATAGACCGAGTAATATGATTATTCTTCCAGAAATTAGTCCATTTTATTTAGGCAGTTTAATTGCATTATATGAACATAAAACATTTGTGCAAGGTGTTGTTTGGAATGTTAATTCTTTTGATCAAATGGGTGTGGAACTAGGTAAACAGTTAGCCAAAAAAGTCTTGCAAAATATAGAAGATTGTGATGAAGGAGATCATGATGCTTCCACGGCTCAAGCAATAGCTAATTATTTGCAAAGCAGCATTGAAAAGTAATTAAATTACTGATTCTTAAGATATAATATGGTTGTAATATTTGATCTTACTACATAGGTATTATAAAAAATATGAAAAAATTAAATTTGTTGTTATTATTGTTAGGAGTGTCTGCAAGTAGTTTTGCGGATAATAACATCGAATCCGAACTTACAAATGCTTCATTTCAAAAATTTGACAATCAGTATTATATGGGTTTAGGATATGGTTATGGTAATTTGCAAAATGGTTATAATCAAAATGCTAATTATGGTGTAACTAATTTAGGTCTTGGTGTTGAGCGCTTATTTGATATGGGTTTATGGATGCGCTTTGATGCGTTAATGATGAGTAATTATTATAATTATTCAAATAATCCTAATACGTCGTCTGTGATTACAGCTGGTATGGCTCCAAGTTTTGCAACACTAAATATGAAAATTGGATATGCATTTACAACTATTCAAGATACTTTACAGCTTACTCCATATGTATTGGGTGGTAGAAATACTAATTTATCTGCAAATGCTGTTAATAATAATACAAATCCAGATGGTGGAACTAATAATTTTACAACTAACTCAACTCAAGATTATTTCTTGACTGGTGGATTGGGTGGTAGACTAGAGTGGCGTTTAGATGATGCCGTTATGCTTTACGCAGATCAAAATATTCTTTATAATATTGATATGTCTCATCCTAATTCTAATTATTCTTCTGCAACTAATACTGCATTTAATACTCAATTTGGGGCTAAGTTTAATGTTTGGAAAGAGTTGCAACTAGGTGCGCAAGCTCAATATTCGCATTATGTACTAAGTAATAGCCCAACTCAAATGCAAATGTTCCAAATGAATCCTACTGATATGATTAGTGGTATGGTTACAGTTGGTTTGACATATTAAAAAATTTTATAAAAAGCTGAACCAGTCGCTTACTTTATGTTCTATAATATGTGTATGAATATTGCAATACGGTGCTACTTTTGTAGCGCCTTTTATTTTTTAAGTAGATGGGGTTAAAATATTATGTCTTCTAATAATAAACAAATATCATCATTAAGCGCTATGGCACTTGGAGCAACTGCAATGGTTGGATCTGGGTGGTTATTTAGTGCACAATTAAATGCGAGGCTTGCTGGAAATTATGCATTTGTATCATGGATATGTGCAGCTCTTATAGTAACATTAATTGCTATTTGTTTATCTAGGGTTATCGCTGTTTATCCAGTTCGTGGTGCTACTTCTATGTGTAGTACATTATCTCATAATCATGTATTTGGAATGCCATTTGCTTTTGCAAATTGGTTTGCTGTAATGATCTCAATTGCGAATGAAGCACAGGCAACAACAGAGTATTTGTCTTCTGCAATAAAACATAGTACATTAGTAGAAAATGGTGCGATGACTTTAAATGGTAAGTTATTTGCTTTAATGATTTTATTTGTATATCTTGCAATTAATTTTTATGGTGTGAAGTTATTAGCTAGAGTAAATAATGTAGTAACTGTATTTAAAGTTTTTATTCCATTATTTACTATAATTGTATTTTTAATAGCAAAGTTTGATACAAGTAATTTTACACTAGCCACTAATAGTATGTACAATGGGAATTCAGTAATAGGGGCCATTATAGGAGCAGGTCTTATTTATTCTTTTAATGGGTTCCAAATTCCTGCATCATTTGCAAGTGAAATAAAAAATGCTGGCAAGGGTGTACTATTCTCAATGGTTGGTGGCATATTTATAATATTATGTGTATATTTGCTTTTGCAATTAGCATTTATGGGTGCCGTACCTCATGATTTAGTTGTATCTAAGGGCGGATGGTCTGGTATGAATCTACAGTCGCCATTAATGAATTTAGCTGTATTACTGGGGTTGAATTTTGTAATGATGTTGCTTGTAGCA
>JAQUVM010000163.1 GCA_028693355.1 Burkholderiales bacterium | reverse complement strand
TTCTGGTCAAGTTGTTGCAACTATGGCTGTATCAGGAGATAAAGAAGTAGTTGTTGAATTACCTGAAGCTCAAGTAAATAATTATAAAGCAGGCATGCAGGCTGATATAAAACTATGGGCTACAGATAAGACTTATAAAGGCTCGATTCGAGTTATTAATGGAGCTAGTGATCAACAAACCCGAACATTTACTGCTAGAATTATGATTAATTCACCAGAGAGTGATATTAAATATGGTATGGCTGCAGATGTTAAATTAAGCCCTCTTAATTCACGAGATGGTATAGATTTACCTATAAATAGTATATACTCGATAAATGGTAAAAGTTATGTTTGGTTAATTAATGCAAAATCTCAAGTTGAGCAAGTAGAAGTTGATGTATTAAGCACTGATGGTAATATTATTCGTGTAAATAGCCCAACTTTAAAAGATGGTGATAGAATTGTTGAAGCTGGTGCTAATTTTATTCATAGCGGGCAAACTGTTAAAGAATATTAACATATAATTGAGAAATGTGAGATAATTACCAACTTATGTGGAGTATCTCTAGGTTTTAAAGGTATTTTATTACTTGGAATTACTTATCTAAAAACAATTTACTAGTTATAGTAAATTAATAAAAAGGAAATAAAAATGGCTATTACTGTAGCTCAAAAAGCTGAAATCGTTGCTAAGTTTCAACGTGAAGCTGGTGATACTGGTTCTTCTGAAGTTCAAGTTGCTTTATTAACAGCTCGTATTGCTGATTTAACTGGTCACTTTAAAACTCATGCTAAAGATCACCATTCTCGCCGTGGTTTATTAAAATTAGTTTCTCAACGCCGTCGTCTTTTAGATTATCTAAAACGTACTGATATGGCTAAATATGTTAGCTTAATTAAAGAATTAGGTTTACGTAAGTAATATAAAAAGGTAGTCTGAAGACTACCTTTTGTTTTTATTCGGGGTAAATTATGCACGCATTAATCATTTTTTTAATCTTTGTAGTATCTGTGACGATTTTGACTTTGTTAATTAATAAAAATCGTAGAACTAAAACTTTATTGTTAGTTCATGTACAAAATCCAGAAATTACTAGTGAAGATAAAATATTTTCTTTGAACAAAATCTCAAAATTAAATAAGGCAATTATTATAAAAATAATTTTAATTCTTGTCTTAACAATGTTTTTTTACGTTCTTATCTAAAAAGCATCAATCATTATTACATTTGTGATAAAATCTCAAAGAGTGGGGCGTTTTGCCTTACTCTTTAAACAAAATCCCGCAATCTTATAGAAATAATTAAGAAGCTATCTAGTGATCTTTTATGTATAAAGATTAGTAGATAGCTTCTTTAAGGTTGCTAAAATTTATAAGGAAACCATAGTGTTTAATAAAATCACTAAAGAATTCCAGTATGGTAAACATACTGTAAAATTAGAAACAGGTATGTTAGCTCGTCAAGCTACTGCTAGTGTTTTAGTAACAATTCAAGATACAGTAGTTTTAGTTACTGTTGTAGCTAATAAAGAAGCTAAAGAAGGACAAGACTTTTTTCCATTAACAGTGGACTATTTTGAAAAATCATATTCAGTTGGTAAAATTCCTGGTGGGTTTTTACGTCGTGATGGTAGAGCCGCAGATCATGAAGTTTTAGTTGCGCGTTTAATTGATCGCCCTGTTCGTCCATTATTTCCAGAAGGTTTTTATAACGAAATTCACTTAGTTGCACAAGTATTATCATTAGATCCAGAAGTTAGTTCTGATATTGCTGCAATTATTGGTGCTTCAGCTGCGCTATCTTTATCAGGCGTTCCATTTAATGGCCCTCTTGGTGCTGCTCGTGTTGGTTATATCAATGGTGAGTTTGTTTTAAATCCAAGTAAAGCTGAAGTTTTAACTTCTGATTTAGATTTAGTAGTATCTGGTACAAAACATGCTGTATTGATGGTTGAATCTGAGGCTAAAGAATTACCAGAAGATGTTATGTTAGCTGGTGTTGTTTTTGGTCATGAACAACAACAAGTTGTAATTGATGCTATTAGCGAATTAGTAAAAGAAGTTAACCCTATAGTATGGGAATGGACAGCTCCTGCTAAAGATGAAGCATTATTAGCAAAAATTAAAGAATTAGCAAACGATGGGTTGGTAGAAGCATATGATATTCGTCAAAAACAAGCTCGTACAGTTAAGCTTGCTGAAGTAAAATCTAAAGTATTAGATGCTGTTATTACTGAAGAAAATGCTAACCAAAAAAATACAGTTAAAAATCATTTATTTGATTTAGAATCTGCTATTGTAAGAAACAAAATTTTAAATGGTGAACCTCGTATTGATGGTCGTGATACTAAAACAGTACGCCAAATAGATATTCAAACAGGCTTTTTACCAAAAACTCATGGTTCTACAGTATTTACTCGTGGTGAAACTCAAGCTTTAGGCGTTGCAACACTAGGTACAAAAATGGATGAGCAAATGATTGAAGCTATTGCTGGTAGCTATAATGAGCGTTTTATGCTTCATTATAATTTCCCTCCATTCTCAACTGGTGAATGTGGTCGTATGGGTCCTCCAAAACGTCGTGAAGTAGGTCATGGTAACTTGGCTAAACGTGCGTTAAGAGC
>JAQUVM010000064.1 GCA_028693355.1 Burkholderiales bacterium | reverse complement strand
ATAGGCTCTATTGCAGGACTTGAGTCTTATGCAAAAGGAGCTGTTTATTGTGCAACAAAGCATGCTGTACATGCTATAACGCAAGCATTTCGTGAAGAAATGGTTGAATATGGCATTAAAGTTAGCAAAATTTGCCCAGGAGCAGTTAATACTGAGTTTAGCTTAGTACGATTTAATGGTGACAAAAGTCGCGCTGATTCAGTTTATAATGGTTTTGAAGAGTTAAGTCCAGATGATATAGCCGAAACAATAGTTTATCAAGCTAATTTACCTGCCCACATTAATATCGCCGAAAGCGTTATTTTTCCAAGAGCTCAAGCGAGAGCTACAAAAATTCATCGTCGCGTGTAGATATATGTTCATTTTGAACATATAGATTGTCGTAATAGGTAATGTATTAAGATTACCTATTCTTTTACTGTGAATAAATTAAGTACATATAACATGTTCGCTTTTATTGTTATGACTACTTATTTATTCTGAAATTTTTACTCAGGAAGGAATATTATGAGTAGTTTTAACGATTTAAATTTAAGTCAAGAGATGTTGTCTGCTTTATCTGCAAAAGGCTTTACTGCACCAAGTGCAATTCAAGCTTTAGTTATACCAGAGTTTTTACGTGAGCAAGCTAATATTATTGGTCAAGCGCAAACAGGTACTGGTAAAACAGCAGCTTTCTCGATTCCAATTTTGGAAACTATGCAAAAAGATGGTACGATTAAAGCATTAGTTTTAACTCCAACTCGTGAATTAGCATTACAAGTTTGTGAAGAAATGTATTCACTAATAGGTAGTAAAAATCTACGTGTAGCAGCGGTTTATGGTGGAGCTTCTATTGAACAACAGATCAAAAATATCAGAAAAGGTTGTGATATTATTGTTGGTACTCCAGGCCGTGTTATGGATCTTTTAGACCGTAAAGTTCTTAATTTTTCAAATATTGACTTCTTTGTATTAGATGAAGCCGATGAAATGTTAAATATGGGATTTGTTGAAGATATTGAACAAATTCTTCAAAGTACAAAAGAAGATAAAAAAATGTTATTTTTCTCAGCAACAATGCCAAAATCAATCTTGGAAATTGCTAAAAAATACATGGGTAAATATAAGATATTAAAAGTCGAAAATAAAGAAATGACGACAAATTTAACAGAGCAAATTTATTACGAAGTTAAAGAAGGCGATAAATTTGAAGCGTTGTGTCGTGTATTAGATTTTGAGCAAGATTTTTTTGGTATTATTTTTTGCCGTACTAAAATTGAGGTTGATGAGGCAGTTAAGCGTTTAAAAGCACGTGGGTATGCTACAGAATCTCTACACGGTGATATTACCCAATCACAAAGAACTAAAACATTAGCTGAGTTTAAAGAAAAAATTATTAATATCTTAGTTGCAACAGATGTAGCGGCTCGTGGTATTGATGTAAATAATTTAACGCATGTAATTAATTATTCTATTCCTCATGAAGCTGAGTCATATGTTCACCGTATCGGTCGTACTGGACGTGCTGGTAATAAAGGTATTGCGATTACATTTGTAACTCCTCGTGAGATGTCTAAATTAGGTATAATTAAGAAAGTTACAAAGACTGATATTAAAAAACAGGCTGTACCTGAGATTAAAGATATTATCAAAGCTAAAGAAGATTATTTACAAGCATGTGTACATGAAATTATTGCTGAGAATGATTATGAATATTATATGAAGCTTGCAAAACAATTATTAGCTGATTATGAAGCTAATGTTGTGTTGGCATCATTATTACGTCAACAGTTCCAAGACGAGTTTATTGAAGCTAGCTATGCTAAAATAGAACAAAATCGTAATAATAGTAACGCTGTACCAGGTGATAATGTTAAATTATTTGTAGCATTAGGTAAAAAAGATGGTATGAATCCACGTAAACTACTTGATGTATTACATGAAAACTGTAAAACTCCAGGTCGTAAAGTGCGTGATATCCGCATTATGGATAAGTTCTCATTTATTTCTGTTCCACTTGATGAGGCAGAAATTATTATGGGCAAGATGAACCGTAAAAATAAAAAAATGGTTGAAGTAGCTAAAAACTAATATTAAAAGCACAGTTTGAACTGTGCTTTTTTTATTTTTAGCGTTATTAAATATGGTAAAATAACATTTATTATTACCAAATGTAAAAGGTTTTTTAATGACAGTAGAACAACAGTCTCCAGTGATTCATTCATTTGCTAAAGATGTGGTTAATATCAACATCGAAGAGGAAATGAAGCAGTCATATCTTGATTATGCTATGAGTGTAATTGTGGGTCGTGCATTACCAGATGTTCGTGATGGCTTAAAGCCAGTTCATCGTCGCGTTTTATATGCGATGCATGAATTATCAAATGATTGGAATAAACCGTATAAAAAATCGGCGCGTATTGTCGGTGATGTAATTGGTAAATACCATCCTCATGGAGATACTGCTGTTTACGATACAATTGTTCGTATGGCACAACACTTCTCATTGCGTTACATGCTTGTAGATGGTCAGGGTAACTTTGGTTCTGTTGATGGAGACTCTCCTGCTGCAATGCGTTATACGGAAATCCGTATGTCAAAAATTGCTCATGAAATGATGGCTGATATTGAAAAAGAAACTGTAAATTTTGGTCCAAATTATGATGAATCAGAGCATGAGCCTTTAGTATTACCTACTCGTATTCCTAGCCTATTGATTAATGGAACGACAGGTATTGCAGTTGGTATGGCAACAAATATGCCGCCACATAATTTAACTGAGGTTATTGATGGATGCTTAGCTATTTTAGCTAATCCAATGATGACTATTGACGAATTGATTGAAATTATTCCTGCTCCAGATTTTCCAACAGCTGGGATTATTTTTGGTATTAAAGATATTCATCAAGGATATAAAACTGGGCGTGGACGTGTTGTTATGCGTGCTCGTACGCATTTTGAAGACATATCTAAGGATCGTCAGGCAATTATTATTGATGAATTACCATATCAAGTTAATAAAGCTAAATTATGTGAGCGAATTGGTGATTTAGTAAAAGATAAAATTGTTGAAGGTATTAGCGAAATTCGTGATGAATCAGACAAGTCAGGTATGCGAGTTGTTATTGAGTTACGTCGTGGTGAGAATGCTAGCGTAATTTTAAATAATCTATATAAACTTACTCAAATGCAAGATAGTTTTGGTATTAATATGGTTGCATTAGTAAACGGTCAACCAAGATTATTAAATTTAAAGTCTATTATTGAAGAATTTATATATCATCGCCGTGAAGTAGTAACTCGTCGTACATTATTTGAGTTAAAGAAAGCTAAAGAAAGAGGACATACTTTAGAAGGATTGGCTGTTGCGTTGGCAAATGTTGATGAGATGATTGAAATTATCAAGACATCTATGACGCGTCAAGAAGCTAAAACAAGATTAATGGAAAAAGGCTGGAATTCTTCATTAGTTATGTCTATGATGGAACGTGTAGATGTTACAGAAGTTCGCCCAGATTGGTTAGAGCCACAATATGGTTTATATGATAACTTATATCATTTATCTGATGTGCAAGCTCAAGCAATTCTTGAAATGCAATTACAAAGATTAACAGGACTTGAGCAAGAGAAGATTACTAAAGAATATCAAGAAATATTAGATTTAATTATAGATCTAATAAATATTCTTAATACTCCAGAAAGAGTTAATCAAATTATTAATGATGAATTAACATCAATTAAACAACAATTTGGCGATAAACGTCGTTCAGAAATTGAATTTGATTCTGCTGATATTGATATGGAAGATTTAATTAAGCCTCGTGATATGGTTGTGACTTTATCTAGAGAAGGTTATGTTAAAACTCAATCAGTTGATGAATATCGTACTCAGCGTAGAGGTGGAAGAGGGAAAACGGCAGCTTCAACTAAAGAAGATGATTTTATCCAAAATATATTTAGTGCTCATACTCATGATTATGTACTATGTTTTTCAACTCTTGGACGTATGTATTGGTTAAAAGTTTATAATTTACCTGAAGGAAGTCGCACTACTCGTGGGCGTCCAATTGTGAATTTATTACCTTTACAACAAGATGAGAAAATCACTAGTATTTTGCCAGTTAAAGAATTTACTGAAGACAAATTTATTTTCATGGTTACAGAGCAAGGTGTCGTTAAGAAAACAGATTTAACTGCGTTCTCTAGGCCTAATAACCGTGGTATTATCGCAATTAATCTTGATGATGGTGATAAGTTAGCTGGTGTCGAATTAACAGATGGCACACGTGAAATTATGCTTTTCTCTGATGGTGGTAAAGCAGTTAGATTTAATGAATCAGCTGTTCGTGGCATGGGACGTATATCGCGTGGTGTTCGTGGTATTAAACTTGGTGCTGGTTGTAGAGTGGTTGCATTGTTAACTACTGATGATGTTAAATCACAAGTTTTAACAGCTACAGAAAATGGCTATGGTAAACGTACAACTGTCGAGGAATATCGTTTAGCATCACGTGGAACTCAAGGTGTGAAAGCTATTGGAGAATCTGAACGTAATGGCAAGTTAGTAACAGCTAAACTAGTAACAGATGATGATGAAATTATGTTAATCACTACTGGTGGAGTGCTAATTAGAACTAAGGTAAATAGTATTCGTGAAACTGGTCGTTCTGCGCTAGGTGTTAAATTAATTGACCTTGGTGATGGTGAGAAACTAGTAGATTTAGAAAAAGTCATAGAGCGTGAAGAATATGATGAATCTATAGAGTAATTATAAGAGTCTGCCTTAATGGCAGATTTTTTTATTTTAGATACATGTGGATTGAAGTGTTATTTATGATATAATTTTGACGAAAATTTTTATAGGTATGAATTGTGGGAAATTTATCTAGCGCTAGTTTTTTTTCTTCTCGTTTGCTTGGGCAAAATAGGTTTTTTGCTGTTGCGGGAAGTATTATGGATATTAGTTTATCTGAAGTAAATAATCAAGAGATAGCTAATTTATATATTAAAGAATTAGATAAAATTCTTGAAAAGTTACCTATTAAAGAATATGAAATCAAACAACTTGTTTTTCCTGAAGGCATTAATATTGCGATTCGTTATCCTTATGATTTATTAATGACTGCATGCGAAATATTAGATTGGGTGTGGTTAGAAGTTGTTGATAATTTGGATAAAGAGTTTCCTATTAGAACTCAAAAAGGTATTGATATCTTTACACAAATGATTGAAGAAAATCAAAGAATTATATTAAGAAAAATTTATAACAAAGCGCTAGAAAAGAAAGTAAATTTTTTTATTCATAAAGATTGGATTATTTTAGGTAGTGGCGTTAGTCAATTTAGAGTAAAACAACATAAAATTACTAAATTATCAGATATACCATGGAAGAAAATTGCAAATGTACCAATGGTATTAATTACAGGTACTAATGGAAAAACAACTACAACGCGCTTAACTGAGTTTATTTGTCGTAAATCAGGTCTAAAATCAGGTTATTGCTCGACAGACTGGGTTATGGTAGGTGGACGCAAAGTTGCTGAGGGTGATTTATCAGGTCCAACAGGACATCAATATGTAATGATGCATCCAAAATTGGAAGTAGCTGTTTTAGAAGCTGCTCGTGGAGGTATTGTGAAACGTGGTCTTATGCCAAATTATGCAGACGTTGCAACAGTTACTAATATTGCATATGATCATATTGGTCAAAATGGTATTAACACATTAAGTGATTTAGCAAATGCAAAAGCTGTAGTATATGATGGATTAGCTGATGATGGGATTGCAATAGTTAATTTGGATGATGTACATGTTATGTCATTGGATATTAAACAACGTAAATCTTATATGTCAACTAAATTATCCGAGGATGCTATAGCCAAATATTTAACGACAGATAATTACGTTGTATATTTGGATAATGATATTGTTACCTTGCAAACTTTAAAACATAAATATCATATAATTGATATTAAGAAAGTTCCATTAACAGTTCATGGATTAGCTAAGTATAATTATGAAAATACATTACATGCGGTCGCTTTATCTTACGGGATTGGCATTGAGATTGATGATATTAAATTTGGTTTAAAAAAATTTGGAGCTGATGATAAGTCTAATTTTGGTCGCTGGAATTATTATAAATCAAAGGAACGTGGCCATTTAGTAGTTGATATAGCTCATAACCCATCTGGATTAAATAATATACTAACTTTAGCTAATGGTTTTAAAGACTTACATAATTTGACTGGACGTATTGGTTTAATGTATGGCAATACAGCAGATAGGCGTGATACGATTCCTGAAATAGTTTCTATAATAAATAAACATAATGTTGATTTTGTAGTTATTAAAGAGTTCCAAGAATCATTACGAGGTAGTGAATTAGGTGAGATGCCTCAAGTATTTTATGATGAGCTAATTAAGCAAGGATATCCAGTAGAAAAAATTAAAGTTATTCCGAATGAATATGAAGCTGTTCAATACATATTATTAGAAGCTAAGCCTGATGATTTTACTTTATTATGTAGCCATGAATTAATTAACGATGTTTCTAAATTATTACGCGATACTGTCGCATTTGATAAGAAAAAATAAAAGCAGAACAATGTTCTGCTTTTTTAGCATTGGCTATCTAAAAGTATTGGACTCCAATAGCTCGACGAACTTCGTCTAAGGTTTGCGTTGCAACTTCTTTTGCTTTTATGGAACCTTGTTTAATGATTTCCATTACTGCTAGTTTATCATTAGCTAGCTCAATACGTTTATCACGAATTGGTGCGAACTTAGCTTCTAAGGCATCTAGTAAATATCGTTTTACTTTCATATCTCCAAGCCCACCGTGTGCATAATGTGCCTTCATTTCTTCTATGGTTGTTTTATCTTCACCAAATACATCTAGATATGTAAATACCATATTACCTTCAATTTTACCTGGGTCTTCTACTTTTATATGATCTGGGTCAGTAAACATAGAAAATACTTTTTTCTTTAAGGTATCAGCATCATCACCAAGATATATGCAATTACCTAGTGATTTGCTCATTTTTGCTTTACCATCAAGTCCAGCAAGGCGGGTATGATTAGATAATAATCCTTTTGCTTCAACTAAAACATCGCCATAGATACTATTAAATTTACGGACTATTTCATTTGTCTGTTCAATGACAGGTAGTTGATCTTCACCAACTGGTACTATATTTGCTTTAAAAGCTGTAATATCCGCAGCTTGTGAAACTGGATACATTAAAAAACCTGCTGGCACATCTGCGCCATAACCCTTTTGTTGCATTTCATTTTTAACAGTTGGATTTCGTTGAAGTCTAGCAACTGTAACTAAATTTAGATAAAACATAGTTAGTTCTGATAGTTCTGGAATAGCGGATTGGATAAACATAGTTGTTTTATTTGGGTCTAATCCAACAGCAATATAGTCCATTGCAACCTCAATAACGTTGTTACGTACTTTATTTGGGTTATCTGCATTATCTGTAAGTGCCTGCATATCTGCAATCATTACAAATTGATCATGTGTATCCTGTAATTTTACACGATTTTCTAATGACCCTACATAGTGTCCTAAATGCAATTGACCTGTTGGTCTATCGCCAGTTAATATTATTTGTTTTTTCATAAATTTATTTGATTATTTAAATGTATTAATAGTCGTAATAGTATCATAGCTTGGACTATGATTGGCGAATAATCAATTTATAATAAAAGGTAAATATGCTAAAATACAGCCATAATTTATAAGAGCACACATTATGCAAATATTTCTTGAAATTCTAGGTGGATTTATATTTTTTAGTTTTATTTCTTTGTTGAGTTTAATTATTATTCCAAGCATCTTTGGTTGCGCAGGATTTATACTTTTTTGGATTATTCTGATTAGTTTAGTTGTAGCATTCAGTATTAGTTTTAAATGGATAGGAGTTGCTGCAATAATTATTTATGGTGTATTATTATTTAGACGCTATTTACGTTATAGTAATTTACCAACGTATGATGACTATTTAACAGATAATCCAAATATATATCAAGATGGAGTCACTTGTAAACATTGTGGTTCACATACAATAGCTAATCGAGGGTTATTCGGTAATTCTGGAAAGGCTCGTTTTTGTGTATGTTTAAGCTGCCGTAAGTGGCTATATCGTTTCAAGGTTTTATAATATGTCATCTCATATTCGTCAACTGCTATTAGATACAGAAACTACGGGCTTTGAAGCAAAAGAAGGGCATCGCATTATTGAATTTGCGGCGCTTGAAATGATAAATCGTGAATTGACAGGACGTAGGTTGCATTTGTATTTTAACCCTGAACGAGATATTCCAATTGAAGCCACTAATGTGCATGGTATTACTCTAGATCAAGTCGCGGATGAAGCTCCATTTAGAGAGCGAGTTGACGAAATTATTGAGTTTATTACTGGTGCTGAGTTGATTATTCATAACGCTAAATTTGATATTGGATTTTTAGATCATCATTTCTTAGAGTTGGGTAAAGAAAAAACTTTAAGTTATGCAACAGCTTCTATTGATACTTTGACTATTGCTCGTGGGAAATTTCCAGGTGGCAGAAATAGCTTAGATGCGCTTTGTGATCGCTTTGAAATTGATAAAAGTAATCGTAATTATCATGGCGCATTGATCGATTGTGATCTTTTATTTCATGTTTATATTGCTCTTACACGTGAGCAAATTAGTTTATTAGGTGATGAGGATAAACTAAATGGACAAAAATTTATTTATGAAAAAATTGATGTAAGTAAATATCAGTTACCCAATGTTCAGATTTCAGATGAAGAGCATGCTGCGCATATAGCATATTTAAAACAACTAGATAAAATTAGCAAAGGTAATTCATCTTGGTATAACGCCACGAAAGATTTTATTAATGGCTAATAAAATTCATGTGCTTATCCCATGTGCAGGACATGGTAGCCGTTTTGCTTCTGATTTACCTAAACAGTACCATAATCTATGTGATAAAACAGTTTTAGATTGGACATTATCAGCGTTTCAATCTGTTGCTATTATTGACTCAATAACGGTTGTTTACTCACAAAATGATTCATTTATTCAAAATTATATTCAAAAATACCCAAAGATTAATTTTTTACCGCTAGGTGGAGATACTCGTGCAAATAGCGTTATTAATGGATTAATTAACTTAGATACAGCATTCGATGATTGGGTTTTAGTTCATGATGCCGCACGTTGCTGTATTAATCCATTAGATATTCAAAAATTGATTCGTTTATTAATAAATGAGAAGATTGGTGGTATTTTAGCTAGTCGTGCAACTGATACGATAAAATATGTACCAAACAATCATATAGAGAAGACGATTGATAGAAATCATATTTTTTTAGCTCAAACGCCACAAATGTTTAGAGCTGGTATATTATTGGAAGCATTAAAATCTAATGATTTATCTGCTATTACTGATGAAGCAAGCGCGGTAGAATTATCAGGGCTTCCTGTACAGATAATTGAAGCAGATTATCCTAATTTTAAGGTGACATATCCGATAGATTTAGAGTATGCTAAATTTATTATTAACCAAGAGAAATATTATTAAGTATCAGTGAGGACAATATAAATGTTTAGAATTGGTCAAGGATTTGATTTACATCGATTAGTAGAAGGTCGTAAGTTGATTTTAGGTGGTGTTGAAATTCCTTATAGTAAAGGTTTAGATGGACACTCAGATGCCGATGTATTAATTCACGCAATAATAGATTCATTGATAGGAGCTTTGGCTTTAGGGGATATCGGTAAGATTTTTCCAGATACTGATGCTAAATTTAAAGATGCTGATAGTAAGTTATTATTAAAGTCCGTTTATAATCTTGTAAAAGATAAAGGATATAAAATAAATAATTTAGATACGACTATTATCATTCAAAAGCCTAAATTGCGTGATCATATAGATATAATGCGTAGTGTCATTGCTAATATATTAGAGTTATCTATTGATGATGTAAGTATAAAAGCAAAAACTAGCGAAAATGTTGGAATAGTTGGGCGTGGTGAAGCTGCTATTGCAGAAGCTATCGTGTTATTAATTAAATAATTTTAAATGTTTAACTGTAACTAGAGATATAAAATAAAATTTATTAATGTTAACAGCATATTCATAATTTAAAATTTGAATATTGTTAAGGTGAAGTTTATTTTATATAGCTATTTATATATAAGGAAATTGATATAATGGATCAAAATGAATTAAAAAAACTAGTTGGTGAGTACGCAGTTAAATATGTAGAAGATGACTCAATAGTTGGAGTAGGTACTGGTTCTACAGTTAAATATTTTATTGACGCTTTAGCTAAGATAAAAGACAGAATTAGGGGTGCTGTATCTAGTTCAGATGCTTCCACTGCATTATTAAAGTCTCATGGTATTGAAGTATATGGTTTAAATGAAATAGATACATTAGATATTTATGTTGATGGCGCGGATGAGATTGATCATCATTTACACATGACTAAGGGCGGAGGAGCAGCTCTTACTCGTGAAAAAATTATCGCTGCTGTTGCTAAAAAGTTTATTTGTATAGCAGATGAGAGTAAATATGTATCAGTTTTAGGTGAATTTCCATTACCAATCGAAGTAATTCCTATGTCACGCAGCTATGTAGCTCGCCAGATTGTAAAGCTAGGTGGAACTCCAATTTGGAGAGAGAACTGTGTTACTGATAATGGTAATTGGATTTTAGATGTGTATAATTTAAATATTGTAAATCCAATAGAGCTTGAAGATACACTAAATGGAATAGTTGGAGTTGTTACAAATGGTTTGTTTGCTAAACGCCGTGCAAATGAATTGGTTTTAGGTCGTACTGATGGCACTGTCCAAGTATTAAAATAATTAAAACAGAGAGATAAAATGACAGATAAATTATTAGCAACTGTTGATTTGGGGTCAAATAGTTTTCGTTTATTGATCGGTAAGGTTCATGATGATGGCACAGTATACCCAATTGATCAAATAAAAGAAACTGTACGTTTAGCAAGCGGTCTTAATGCCAATGAAAATTTAACTAAAGAATCACAATTAATTGCGTTAGAAGCACTATCAAGATTTGGTGAAAGACTAAATAATTTTAAAAAATCTCAAGTAAGAGTGGTGGCAACAAGTACATTACGAGTTGCTAAAAATGCGAATGAATTTATTTCAGTGGCGAATAAAGCACTTGGTTTTCCAATTGAAGTAATTTCAGGTCATGAAGAAGCTCGTTTAGTCTACATTGGGGCTATGCATTCACTAGCATATACATCAGAAAACCGTCTAGTAGTTGATATTGGTGGTGGTTCTACAGAGTTTATTATTGGACAAGGATATGATCCTAAAGTAATGGAAAGTGTTACTATGGGGTGCGTATCTTTTACTGGACGTTATTTTGCAAATGGTGAATTAACTGAAGATAATTTTGAAAATGCAACTTTAGCTGCACGTAGCAAAATTCAGTCTATGGAACATATGTTTGCTGAACAAAAATGGTCATTAGCAATTGGTACTTCTGGAACAGCAAAAACTTTGTATGATATGTGTGTTGAGAATGGCTTATCAAATGAGATAACCTATACAGGTATGCAACAATTAAAAAAACTTTTAATTAAATCAAAAAGTATAAAAAATATAAAAGTGGCGGGGATTAAAGAAGATCGTAAAGCTGTAATTGCAGGTGGTATATCAATTATGCTTGCAATTTTTGAAGAGCTTGGTATTGAAAACATGACAATTTCAGCTGGTGCCTTACGTGAAGGCGTAATGTATGATTTGATAGGTCGTAAAACAAGTGATGATTTAAGAGAAGTTAAAATTAATGATATAAAAAAGCGT
>JAQUVM010000162.1 GCA_028693355.1 Burkholderiales bacterium | reverse complement strand
GTACCAAATAAAATTTCTAGCCAATATTCAATAATAAAATTCATCCCATATCCTCCTATACTATCTATAATGTTATATTCATAAATTTTATATTAGTGTATTACTAATTCCTTCAATATCAAAAATTTCAGTCATTATCTTCAAGCCGCATTTTTTTATTTTTAAACAATATACTTAATTAGGGAAGGTCTATGAAAAATGAAGAAATAAAACTATTAGATATCCAAATGGTGGCTACTATTATATTTATAGCCTCCTTAATTATTTCATTGTTATTAATTTATAATGAGAAATTAAAATTATTAAAATTAAAAACTATATTTGGTAACAAAGAAGAGCAAGATATTAATATAATAAATCGTATCGTTGTTTTAATTTTAGCCCTAGTCTTTTTATATGCCAATTATAAAGATTATGAATTATCAAAAACCCCAAATGAATTGAAGTATAATTCACTTGAATTATTTTCATCTTGTTTAATCACCATAGCATCAATCATTATCCTTTACGTAGTGGTAAATAGTGAAGGAGAAGATGGAGATTTGATTAGTCTTCAAAATCCTACTATATAAAAAAACTTTCCTTATTTAAGAAAGTTTTTTTGTTTAATGTATCTTATCCATTCTCTGCTTTTTTCTGTTTTTCAATATACATGTGACACGCTTGATCTAACTGTTCAACTATATTTGCTACTTCAGAACTATTCTTTAATCTAACCCCACTAGCATATATATGACCACCACCACCAAAGTTAGCAGCAACATCGTTAATAATAGGGCCACGAGACCTAATTGAACCACGAATATTATCATTTAATTTATCGACAGAGAAGAAAGCCCAAGCGACTACTTCATCGATATAATTGAAATTATTAACCATATTTCCAGCTGTTGCCGCGTCAATGTTATATTCATTCAATACATTTTCAGTTAAACTAATATGCGCTAGCCCATTTTGAGTTATAGTTAAATTATTAGCAATATATCCTTGGAATCTAATCTCTTTAATTGGTCGTAAATATAAATTCTCATAGAGAGCGGTAAAATCGATATTTGTAATTTTGATTAATTTTGACACTAAATCAAATGTTTTAGGAGTTGTGTAATAAAATAAAAACCGGTTAGTATCAGCAATAAGACCAATATACAATTTTTCAGCTGCTTCCTTGGTCATAACCAACTTGGTACTGAATACAAGTTCCATAATCATTTGTGAAACACTACTTGCAGTTGAATCGACCCATTCTTCATTACAAAAAGTCTCAACAAGTGGATGATGATCTATTTTTATTGAGTCAGTAAAACGATCCGGATCTACACCATCAACTCTTCCCTTATCGGGAACATCAACAACAATAAGTAATGATTGCTCATACATGCTTTCATTAAATTTATCCAAAGTACCAAGATATTTAAATTTGGATGCTGGGCATCCAACTGCATATACCTTCTTCTTAGGAAACGTATTCAATATAATATCTCTTAAAGCAATTTGGCTAGCCAATGCATCAGGGTCGGGCCCAACATGACGAGCAATGACAATTGTATTATAATTTTTGATTTTCTTATATATCTTTTTTAATATTTTATTACCCATTCTATCACACTTCCTACCTTGCAAAATCAAAGGTTGCTCTAGCTATCATTACTTCTTCATCTGTTGGTACAACATAGCAAGCAACACTAGAGTCTGGCAAACTAATTAAAGCTTCTTTTCCCCTTACATTATTTGCTTGTTCATCTATTTTTATACCTAATACAGCTAAACTCTCCATAATTTCTTTTCTAACCTTACTGGAATTTTCTCCAATGCCTCCTGAAAAGCAAATAGCATCTACTCCGTTTAATTCAACATAATATCTCGCTATATAATCAACAATACTTTTAACATACATTTTTTGTGCTAAAATACAACGAGCATTTTCGTCTTCAATTCCGTCTTCAATATCACGATGATCACTGCTTAATCCACTTATACCAAGTAAACCGCTACTCTTATTTAGATCATTACTGATTTCTTCAATGCTCTTATTAGTCTTTTCCATAACATAAGGAATTAAAGATGAATCAATATCACCTGAGCGGCTTCCCATTAAAATTCCAGCATTAGGTGTAAATCCCATTGAAGTGTTAATGCATTTGCCATTTTTTATAGCGCTAACACTACCGCCATTTCCTAAATGGCATGTTATTATTTTATTTTCTAAACTATCTAGAATTTCACTCATGCGATTATCTAAATAATTATGACTAGTTCCGTGAAATCCATATTTTCTAACTCCATAATTAGTATACCAATCATATGGCGTAGCATACAAATAATTATGTTCTTCCATCGTTTGATGAAAAGCGGTATCAAAAACTGCTACTGCTACCGCATTGGGAATGATTTTTTTAAATGCTCTAATCCCAGAAATGTTAGCCGGGTTGTGTAAAGGTGCTAGGGAACAAAGTTCTTCTAAATCATCAATCACTTTGTCATTTACAATAACTGATGTTGCGTATTTTGCACCACCATGTACCACACGATGTCCAACTCCACTAATTTCTTCTACTGATTCAATAACTTTATTATTAAATAATTCTTCAATAAGATAAGCAACTGCATCATCATGATTATTTAAATTAACTTCTTTTTTTGCTATGT
>JAQUVM010000063.1:1639-12120 GCA_028693355.1 Burkholderiales bacterium | reverse complement strand
CAATTCCACCCTACCGGGGTTGCTGGTGCAGGTGTGTTGATTACCGAAGGTGTACGCGGCGAAGGCGGCATTTTGCGGAATGCTGATGGCGAACGCTTCATGGAGCGCTATGCGCCGAATGCAAAATGAAGCAAGTCAAAAGCATTTACCAATTACAGGATTCAATGAAGCTGGTACATATGATTATTATGGTCAGAGCTATGACTGGAAATGTGGAAGTAAATATAGTAGTTATAGGATATACCCAGCAAGTAATGGGGCGTGGTCTCTTGATTGGCATCATTGTACTGGTGAGTATAGAAGTTTCGATGCTGTCTTACAACAAACAGTACTTCCATCGTCAGCTGAGTTATATAATTTTGTTTTACATTAATAAGCATTAAAAATTGTGAAATTGGAGTTAAGCTTTTATCTTAACTTCAATTTCACTCTTGTTTTATGAGTAAATAACAACTCTAGTTATTATAATCATCAATACCTATTTTGTATAAATTTTTTCTTCTATCTGTTTAATGATATTTATAGTACTTTCATTTTCATTTAATAATTCCTTATTATATTGAGTAGAAGGAATATAAGTCTTATAAATAGCTTGATCAAAATCTATTAGCGTGCATTTTCCACGATTAGAGAGGATATTGCCTAAATGAAAGTCATTATGTAATATTCCTATAATATGTAAATTATTTAACTGATTTTCCATATCTGTAGCACAGCTGTTAGGAACATCTATAGTAGTAAAATCATTATTTGAATCTCCAATAGCATCACCTGCGAAAAATTGTACTTGAGTTTTTCCTTCTACATAGAATGGAACTGCAATATTTTGAAATTTATTATCTCTTTCGACGTAAGATTTATATGCTAATAAATTAAATACTGATTTTATATCTTTATTTGGTTCTGTGTTCAAAGTTTTTATTATTAATTGCCTAGTCGCTATAGGATTACTATTATTGAAGCTTGTTGAAGTAAAATTTATACCTATTTCATGATCAAATGTACATATAGCTATAGCTCCGTCCGCACCTTTAGCATACCCAGTTTTACAATATTTACCAAACTGATTTTGATTTTTTACTATATCTGGGAAGGTTACAGAATAATTTTCGTATTTTTGCGTAATCATAGAAAGATTTTGATTATTATCAGGCTTTGGGTTTACAGGTTTACTTTGATCAGGATTAGAATACTTATAAGGTGTGATTTTAAAACCTTGGTTTTTTAAAAACTTTTGGTTTTGTAAATCCAAAAGCGATAAAACACCTAACTTGTCTAATTCATTTAATAGTGATTTAAAATCTTCAGGAATTTTACCTTTTGTTGTACCAAAACCCAGGTATGCACTCCAGTCAGATGAATATTTCATTTTATATTTCCTAATTTTGATCAATTCATTCATATCTTCTTCAGGTAATGAAAATCCATGTGCAAAGTTAAGCATGTATGTTGTACTATAGCCTACTTCATTACCAAGAAAATGAATATATTCAACTAGATAAACCATGTTATTCAATGCTAGCATTTTCTGAGTAGTGCCTGAAAACTTATCTTTACTTAATTTAATTTGGTCACTGATTTTCTCTAGAATGACTTGAGAAGTATTTTTTTCATTACCCTTTGTTGCTGCATTAGTGTCTGGGTTACTATTGGATGTTGGTACGTATCCGTTGTTACAACCACCAATTAAGCCAGTTAGTATTAGAGATACGAGTATTGTATTTGTTTTTTTCATTTGGGCTCCTAAAATTTATATTTATATTGCGCATAATTAATATGCAATTACGGCATTATATGGTGTTATTATCTATACGTCAATACCTTATAGTAGATATTTGTATAATTTAATATAAATAAATATTCTTTAATATTTGCTCTTGTTGATATAGTAATACTTTTTAAATATTAAATACCTTTATTATTCAAGCAATAAATGATAAAATTCATATCTATATAACAACTATAAAAATTAAAAAGCTAAATAAAATATGGCAACAGAAGATTTCAATTTATCATCCCTAAAAACCCCACCGCATTCAATTGAAGCCGAACAATTTTTGATCGGCGGGATTTTACTTGATGAACATGCTTATGAATATATAGCAGGTGCATTGTTTTATAAACATTTCTATCGTAAAGAACATCAAATTATTTTTGAACATATTGTTAAATTACGTAGTGAAAATAAAAATGCAGATGCTATAACAGTTGCTGAATCATTAAAAATGGCAAATCAACTTGAATATGTTGGGGGGCTTGAATATCTTCATAATCTGGTAGATTCAACCGCTAGTAGTTCAAATGTATCTAGTTATGCTGAAATTATCCGAGAGCGTTTTATTTTACGAGAGTTAATCTCTGCAAGTAATGTTATTTCTGACAATGCATACTCTCCTAAAGGTAGAAATATTGATCAGCTACTTGATGAGTCTGAACAAAAGATTTTTAATATTAAAGATTTAAACTCAAGTAATAAGCAGTTTGCTGATTTTCGTCAACTAATGGATGAAGTTGTAACGAAGATGATGCAAGCAGCTCAAAATCCTAATAGCGGAGGTATTACTGGTATTGCTACTCATTATCATGAATTAGATAATTATACATCTGGATTACAACGAGGTGAGCTTATTATTGTAGCCGGGCGTCCAGGTATGGGTAAAACTACATTTGCTTTAAATGTAGCCGAAAATATTGCAATTGAAAATAAATTACCTGTTGCTGTGTTTTCTTTAGAGATGCCAGGTGTCCAATTAGTACAACGTATTTTAAGTTCACGCGCTAGAGTTGATAGTAAAATGATGAAAAGTGGTGATCTAAGCCATGATGAAATGGATAGAATTTATCTAGCCATGAACGAGCTAAAAGATGCACCATTTCATATTGCAGAGTCTACAGGTATTAATGTAATTGATCTACGTGCTCGTGTACGTAGACTTCATGATAAAGTAGGTAAGCTAGGTTTAATAGTAATCGATTATGTACAAATTATGAGTGGAATGAGTAGCGGGCCAAATTCGAATCGTGCACAGGAAATTGCTGAAATTTCCCGTTCATTAAAAACGCTAGCTTTAGAGTTAGAGGTGCCTATTATTTTATTATCGCAGTTAAATCGTGATGTGGAAAGCCGTACTGATAAACGTCCAAATATTTCAGATTTACGTGAATCAGGTGCCTTGGAGCAAGATGCTGATATTATTTTACTTTTATATCGTGATGATTATTATAACCGCGAAGATAGTAAAGATAAAGGTGTTGCAGAGTTAAATGTAGCTAAAAATCGTAGTGGTGAGACAGGTACTATCAAGCTTGCATTCTTAAGTCAATACACTAGATTTGAAAACTTAATGTATCAGTATGAAGATGGTGGATTTTAATGTCTAGAGTTTCTTTAAAGAAGCGAATTGAACAATCTCGCGATATTTTTACTATTTTAAGAGCTGCTAATCCTAATCCTACAACAGAATTAAACTATACAAGTGGCTTTGAATTACTAATAGCCGTAATTTTATCAGCTCAAGCAACAGATGTAGGTGTTAATAAAGCAACAGCTAAGCTCTATCCGATAGCAAATACAGCTAAACAAATAGCCGATTTAGGTATTGAGGGCATTATTCCATATATAAAAACAATTGGTTTATATCAAACTAAAGCAAAAAATGTAATAGCAACAGCACAGATTTTAGTAGATAAATATGCAGGTGAAGTGCCACGCACCCGTGAAGAATTAGAAGCGCTACCTGGTGTTGGTCGTAAAACTGCGAATGTAGTGTTAAATACCTTATATCGTGAACCTGCAATGGCTGTTGATACACATATTTTTCGCTTATCTAATAGATTGGGAATTGCTAAAGGCAAAACTGTACGAGAAGTTGAAGATAAACTAATAAAAGTTATCCCTGATGAATTTATTTTAGATGCTCATCATTGGATGATTTTACATGGTCGCTATGTTTGTAAAGCACGCACACCAGAATGTGATAAATGTAGTATATGTATGCATTGTGACTATTTTCATTCCTCTCCGCGACTTTAAGATGTATACTTTGTCACATTATAAAAAATATTCTTCATGTACTACGTGTACACTTCATCATATTTTTTATGAATGTTCCTTGTCTACAACTTAAACTCCTTGAGAGGTGATTTAATAAATAATAAAATTTTAATATGACAGCATGCAATAAAGGGGTTATGAATGAAAATTTTGGTAATTAATTGTGGTAGCTCTTCATTAAAATATCAATTGATTAATATGGATGACAAAGCTGTATTATCAAGCGGCTTAGTTGAAAAAATTGGTTTGTCCGATCCATTGTTAACACATAAAAAATTTGATGACAAATTTATTATTGATACAGATAAGCAAATTGATTTTGGCGGAAAAATTCAAAATCATGAAGATGCAGTAACCATTGTAATCAAAGTTTTGTTGGATAAAGATCTTGGTGTAATTTCTTCAATGAAGGAAATTGATGCTGTTGGGCACCGTGTGGTACATGGCGGCGAAAAATATGCAAATTCTGTAATAATTAATGATGAAGTAATTTTAGAGCTAGAAAAATGCTCAAAATTGGCACCTCTTCATAATCCAGCCAATCTAATTGGTATCTATGCATGTCAAAAAATTATGCCAAAAACTCCTATGGCTGCTGTTTTTGATACTGCATTCCATCAAACAATGCCTGAAGAGGCTTATATTTATTCTTTACCATATGAAATTTACCAAAATTATGGTGTACGTCGTTATGGTTTTCACGGTACATCGCATCAATATGTTGCAAATGTGGCAGCTGAATTTCTTGACACTGATATTAAAAAATTAAAAATTATTACTTGTCATTTAGGTAATGGTGCATCAATTACCGCAATTAAACATGGTATTAGTATTGATACCTCAATGGGTTTTACTCCACTAGCTGGATTAACTATGGGAACTCGTTGTGGTGATATTGATCCAAGTATTTTGGCGTATCTTTCTCATGAAATGAACTTATCTATAGATGAGCTTGATAATATAATGAATAAGAAGTCTGGTGTTTTAGGTTTATCTGGTATTAGTAATGATTTTCGTGATGTAGAAGATGCTGCTAATAAAGGCGATAAACGTGCTGAATTAGCTTTAAAAGTATTCACTTACCATGTAAAAAAATATATTGGAGCATATGTTGCGGCTATGAATGGTGTAGATGTAATTATATTTACGGCAGGTCTTGGTGAAAACGATAAAGTTACTCGTGCGAATGTAATTAATGGATTATCATATCTTGGTATAGCTATAGATGATAATAAAAATAATGTTCGAGGTAAATTGAGTGTTATTAGCACAGATGAATCTAAAGTAAAAGCTATGCTTGTACCAACTAATGAAGAATTAATGATTGCTCAGGATACTCTTATTTTAACATCTCAATAATAGAATATATTTTTTATAAATTAAAAATATATTGACGTAATTAATCATAATCAATAAATTTTCTCTTACTTTATAAAAAACATCTAGGTATTACCTAGGTGTTTTTTATTGCGTATACATGTAATATTCATGAATAAAATAATAAAGTAATAATAATGGAAGCAATCTCATCAACAACTCTAAAATCAATTTTACATTCTAAAAGAGCAAATATTTATTATCTAGAACATTGTCGTGTTATGCAAAAAGACGGAAGAGTTCTTTATTTAACTGAAGCAAAAGATAATAATTTGTATTGGAATATTCCAATCGCAAATACCACAGTAATTATGTTGGGAACTGGCACATCAATTACACAAGCAGCTATGCGTATGCTAGCTAGTGCTGGAGTATTGGTTGGTTTTTGTGGAGGCGGTGGCACCCCTTTATTTAGTGGTAGTGAAGTTGAGTGGCTCACTCCACAAGGTGAATATCGTCCAACAGAATATATGCAAGGGTGGATGTCTTTTTGGTTTGATGAACAAAAGCGTTTGCAAGTAGCTAAGCAATTTCAATTGGCTAGAGTTGAATTTATTCGTAGTGTTTGGGGTAAAGATAAAGATTTGCAAACAGAAGGCTTTTATATCGATGGTCGAGATATAGAAAGTACATTGAATAATTTTGCTAAAAAAATTATTTCTATGCGGTCTGTTGGTGAACTTTTGCTAGCTGAGGCTACAACTACAAAGGCATTATATAAAATTGCTGCAACTCGTTGTAAAAATAATGAATTTGTTCGTAATCCAGAACAAGGTGATTTAGCAAATAATTTTCTTAATCATGGTAATTATTTGGCATATGGCTTGGCTGCAACTAGTTTGTGGGTGCTTGGAGTTAGTCATTCTTTTGCTGTTATGCATGGCAAAACAAGGCGTGGTGCATTAGTATTTGATATTGCTGATTTGGTAAAGGATGCAATCGTATTACCATGGGCATTTGTTTGTGCTAACGAAAAAATGACAGAGCAAGAATTTAGGCAACAAATTTTGCAAAAATTTACTGAGCATAAAGCTTTAGATTTTATGTTTAATCAAGTCAAACAAAAATCTTTACAATGTTTTGTATTAGATTTAGAGAGTTGATAATGATAGTTACATTTATTTCTCAATGTGAAAAAAAAGCTTTAGCGCGAACGAGAAGAGTGCTTGATGCATTTGCTAATCGTATTGGAGATAATACTTGGCAAACAGTTATTACAGAAGATGGTTTATTGGCAGTGAAAAAACTATTACGTCAAACTGCGACTAAGAGTACTGCTGTGTCATGCCACCGCATCAAGACCCGCATACGTAGCGAATTACAATGGATAGTGGGTAATAGAAGTAAATTTAATAGTCAGGGAATTGTGCCTGTTAATTGGACTAGGAAAAATTTGTCTCAAAATAAATGGGAAAGTGATTGGCACTATTTACCATTAATTAAAGCAATTGTTGCAATTGCTGCATTATTTCATGATTGGGGTAAAGCAAGTGTTTTATTTCAAGGTAAATTAAATAAACGTAGCAAACAAGGTGATCCACTTCGTCATGAATGGATTTCATGTTTACTTGTCAATGCCTTGGTGCAACACTCTGGAAATATTAATACAGATGATTCTTGGCTAAATTTACTCATACAAAGATCTTGGGATGAGAACTCTTTGAAACAAATTGTTGCACAAACTACAGATAAAACAAGAGCACTAGATAATTTGCCACCAATAGCTCAATTAGTTACATGGTTAATTGTTTCACATCATAGGTTACCAGATTTACAATCAAAAAATTCACAGAATGAATATTTGGGTGTCAAGCAAGAATCAATTAAAAATTTATTAAAAAGCATAACAGCTGAATGGGGCTACCAAAATAAATTTGATGAAGAAGATTATAGTCAGCAAGTTAAGTTATGTTTTAAGTTTGAACATGGTTTATTGAGTAATTCTCTTGAGTGGAACAAGCAAATTAAGAAATGGGCTACTCGTTTGTTAAATGAAAATGATAGTGCCTTGAGATGCTTGGAAGATGGTAGCTGGCGGCTTGTTTTGCATCATGCGAGATTATGCTTAATGTTGGGTGACCATTATTATTCATCATGTGATAAATTAGATAATTGGCACCAAAATACACAATTAATTGCAAATACAGACAAAAATGGCAATGCAAAGCAGAAACTAGACGAGCATTTGGTCTATGTTAGTAACTATGCATTGCAAGTATCGCAATCACTTAGCCGTTTAAGTGAAGAAATGGATTATGCGTATGATATTAGAAAATTAAAGCAAAAAAGTCCTCTTGGATTCGAATGGCAGGATGAAGCTGTTGCCAAAATTAAGCATTTTAATGTTCAGTATGAATCCCAAACAAATGGCTGGTTTATTGTAAATATGGCAAGCACTGGTAAGGGTAAAACTATCGCGAATGCCAAAATAATGCGAGCTTTATCTCACGATAGTGAATCATTGCGCTATATTTTGGCGCTTGGATTAAGAACGTTAACTTTGCAAACTGGTGATGCTTATCGTTATGATGTTGGACTTGGTAATGATGAGTTAGCTGTTTTAATTGGTTCAAAAGTTGTTCAAGAGCTACATAAAAAAAATATCACATCTGGTGCGGTAGGAAATTTTGATTTGAGTGAAAATGGTTCAGAATCAGCTGAAGAATTACTCGATAATGAACTTGATTATGAAGCAATGCCACATGCTGACTTTATGAATACATTGTTTTCTCAAAATAACCCAGAAAAAAATAAGGCATTTTTATATAAACCTGTTTTGGTCTGTACTATTGATCATATTATAGCGGCAACTGAAACCAAAAGAGGTGGGAAATATATTTTGCCTAGTTTACGCTTACTGTCTTCAGACTTAGTTATTGATGAAGTTGATGACTTTAATGGACAAGATTTAATTGCCATTGCACGCTTGGTACATTTATCTGGTATGCTTGGTCGTAAGGTAATGATTTCTTCTGCAACAATTTCACCATCATTAGCAGAAGGATTGTTTAATGCTTATCAGCTTGGTTGGCAGTTATATTGTAAATTTAAGAGATTATCAAATAAGAATATTATTGGTATGTGGGTAGATGAATTTAGTACCCAGATTAATTTAATCGCTCATGATAGTGAATACTCTATTATAGAGAATTATAAACGCATGCACCAAAAAAATGTAGCATTAAGAGTGAATAAGCTCAAGAAGCAAGTAATAAAACATAAAGCTTGTATTGTAAAGTGCGACCATCTAAAACACTCTATAGATAAATTGCACTTAGATGATAGTATCAAAATGCAATACTTTAATTTGATTAAAGATAAGATTCAAAATTTACACTTATTACATAATACTATTGATGCAAAAACTAATAAAAAAGTATCTTTTGGCGTAGTTCGTGTTGCTAATGTATCTCCGTGTGTTGCATTGACTAGGTATTTACTTAATGCAGAATGGGACATCAATATAGCGCCTCGAGTAATGGCGTATCATAGTAGGCAAGTTTTATTATTACGAAGTGAACAAGAGCATCATTTAGATGATGTATTGAAACGCAAAGAAAAAAAAGATGAGCAACCACTAGCTTTTGCTAATTTAGAAATTCGTAAACATTTAGACACTATCGATGCCGAACATATAGTTTTTATTTTAGTTGCTACACCAGTGGAAGAAGTAGGGCGCGATCATGATTTTGATTGGGCAATAGTTGAACCATCATCATATCGCTCAATTATTCAGCTATCAGGTCGAGTATTGCGCCATCGCAAAATTACAGAAGATATTCAAAAGCCTAATATTGCACTTATGCAATATAATTTAAAAGGGCTTGCTAATGCAGAAGTTGCATTTGCCAAGCCTGGTTTTGAGAGCATTTATTTCAAGCTAGAAACTAAAGATATTGAGCAATTAGTTGATGTTACAGATCTAGCAAAAGGTATTAATTCAATTCCTAAAATTCAAGAATCTAGCACACTGCAATTTACAAAAAAACTTGCAGATTTAGAACATGCCGTAACCGCACAATACTTAACAAAATATGATTTAAAAGGTGCGAATAAAATTAACGGGTGGTTAAATGAAACTTGGTTTTTAACCGCGTTACCTCAGAGCTTTAATCCATTTCGCCAAGGTTTACCAAATACTCAGCTCTATGCCACTATTCAAAATGATAAATTGGAATTTTGTGAGAGAAGTGAATCTGGTCAGTACATCAAATGTAATAATGTTTATCAGATTACTAAGTTAGAGTTAAATTATCTAGAAAATCAGCGATTGTGGCTTAATCGTGATTATGAGGATATTTTAAGAAGTAAGGTTGGTAGTATTAATGATATCGAAAACATGGAGACAAAAATATTTTTTATGTCAACCCGATATGGTGAGGTTATGTTGCCTGAATATGATAGAGACAAAAAGCTTATGTATTCAGATCAGTTTGGTTTAGTTACATTTGAATAGAAGAGAGTAGTTATTATGACAGCAAATATTTTAAACTTTTTAAATGATAGAAAAGAACAATGGCTTAAAGAGAAGCTTAAAAAAGTAAAAAATGAAACTGAGTGTTTAAATTTAACTCAACAAGCAAACCATAAATTTAGTTTGGAACAGTGGTTACCTGATGCTGCAAAGCGTGGAAATCAATTGTTTATGGTTAGTCACCCAAGTAAATTTAGCCATCCAAGTGCAAAAACTTCAAGTGTTTTAGCATTTGCTCAATTAAATAATGATGGATATTTGCGAAGTGGGAATATCGCTTATCCATTGGATGTATTTGGTAATGCAGCCGCTATGGATGTGTATAAATTTTTAATGATTCCTCTTTCAAATAAAAAGAATGTATTGGAATGTTTAGAACAAGATGATGAAATAGTTAAATCATTAATTTCTGGATTAAGTATTAACTATGAAGAATTAAAAGCTAATTTTTTATCAATAAAAGAGATTGATAGTCAAATTAAAACAGATCGTTTAGTAAAACAAGTATATTTTCCAACTTTAGTATCTGGGTATCACTTATTATCAATGTTAACCCCTTCTGGCTTATTAACAGAA
>JAQUVM010000063.1:0-1629 GCA_028693355.1 Burkholderiales bacterium | reverse complement strand
AGAAAATACAAAACAAGCAAAAGAAGATAAGAGGAAAAATAATTATAATGCAAATGGATTTGCTGATATTTATAATTTAACTGTTATGGCATATGGTGGTACTCAGCCACAAAATATAAGTGTATTGAATAGCCAAAATGCAGGGCGTGCTTATTTATTGCCAAGCATACCACCTGTTTTAGAAAAACGAAACGTGAAACTTCCTAAATTTGATTTTTTCAAACAGTGCTTATACCGAAAAAATTTTCAAGAAAGTTTTAAAAATTTACATAAATTAATGCAACTAGAAATTAATAATATCAATATTAGAAATGCAATTAATAAAGTTATTGGTTTTATCGTTGATGACGTACTATTTACTGCTTTTAAAATTCGCCAATATGAAAGTGCTTGGTCGATGGGTGATGCGTATGCAAATTTACCAATTGCTCAAAAAATTTGGTTGGATAATGCCTATCAAAATGAAAGATTAGAACAAATTGAATGGCGTGATGAAATTAGTCAAGACATTGCACGTTGGTTGCTAAGGACTTATAAAGATTTAATTTATGGCGCATTGCTATTAGGTGATGTCGAATTGCAAAAAATTAATCAATTAATAACTGAATTAATTGAGCAAGATAAGGAGTTTTTTTAATGCGTAATTTTATTTTGATTCCACATTTAAAATTGCATAATGCAAATGCAATGAGTAGTCCTTATACCATTGGGTTTCCTGCAATGACGGCGTGGCTTGGTGCTGTACATGCTTTACAACGTAAATTACAAGAGTCTAATTATTCTAATATTACACTAGACCGTGTAGCAATTAGTTGCCATGGGTTTAATTTACAAACTTATAGAGGGCGTGGTGATTATGTGAACTCAATTATAGCTACTGCCAATCCACTTGATAAAGATGGCAGTCGCCCAGCATTTATTGAGGAAGCTCGTTGCCATTTAGAGGTTTCGATACTAATAGAATGTGTAAATTTTGATTTAGAACCAGAGCTTTTTAGTGAATTTAAGGAATATCTCACATTGACTGTACTTAAGATGAAGTTTGCCAGTGGTGATGTATTAGATGTGCAACCATGTGAAGTTTTCAAATGTGATGAGTATGCAGAAAATAATCAAGATGTGAAAAAGATACTGCGCAAATTAATGCTTGGTCATGTATTGGTTGAGCGGCGGGATTTAGTGCAAAAAGCGATGATTGAAGAGCAAAAAGATGCATTAGATGCAGTATTAGATTATCTTAAAGTAAGTCATATTGCTACTGAAGATGAATATGATTGTGTATCATGGAATTCTTCACGAAAAGAGTCTGCTTGGTTAGTACCAATTGCAGTTGGCTTTCAGGGAATATCTGAACTTGGGACTGCTAAAAATCAACGAGATATTCGTACTCCTCATCGTTTTGCCGAAAGTGTTATTACATTGGGTGAATTTATTATGCCTTATCGTATTAAGCAATTAGATGATATGTTGTGGCAGTATCATGTTGATTTGGATAGAAATTTATATCTTTGCCAAAATTTAAAAACAGTAACTTCAATAATTTAATTTATAAGGATAATAAAATGGCTAAAAAAGAAACTACTATTGCAACGGTATTATCATTTGAAAAAAAATTGGTGCCATCAGATG
>JAQUVM010000161.1 GCA_028693355.1 Burkholderiales bacterium | reverse complement strand
GGATATACACGAAACAATATACGGAAATTTAGAATTTGCTATGGAATACGGTGAAACAAATAGAGGTTTCCCAACATTTAAAATAGTAGAAGTTTTTGAAGTAGAAAAATAAAAGTTTTAGTGGAGTGTGTGAAATGTTTCACATAGTCTGACCCTAACGGGTTTTGAAAGCGAGGTTAAATATGAAAATTATTATTGATGGTTGTGACTTAACTGGTAAAACAACATTAATAAATCAAATATTAGCTTATTATAATGATCCTAGTTTATCGTATCTTCATTTTTCATATAGAGATAGAAGAGACTATGACTTTTATAATACTATACTTGATAAAGAAAATTTTATTGCAGATAGACATTTTTTAGATGAAATGATTTATCCAAAAGTATTTAATAGAGAACCTGGATTAACAAGATTTAAATACGAAGACTTACTTATGAAATGCTTAAATAATGATATAAAAATTATAATTCTTACTTGCAGTGATGAAGAATTATTAAAACGTTCTAAAACAAGAACTGAAGAACCTGAAGTAATAGACAATTTATTAGCTATTAATAAGCAATTTAAAGATTTAGCTTATATCTATAATTTACAAATATTTGATACAACTAAAAATAAATTAACAGATGTTATTGAATATATTGAAAGGAGTTAGTTATGAATAAAATTAAAGTAATTAGATTAGCAACAACTACAGATCATCCAGAGGAGTACTTAAACAATTTAGTTAAAATTACATTTTCAAAGCAATTAAATAAAGGCCAAGGCGTAATTGAAACAATTTTAGATACATCACCATCTGAGCTTAAATTATTAAATAATATTATCAAAATGAATCACACAAGTATATTAGAACAAGTTGATATTACTTATGCAATTATTGGAGCGTCAAGAAGTTTCTTAGCACAAGCCACAAGGCATAGAATGAGCTCATTTTTAAGCTCAAGTCAACATTATATAGATCATACTGAAATGAACGATTATGAAGTTCCAATTGAAATTATTGAGCTTAATAATCCAGAAGTAACTAAAATATATTTAGAAGGTTGCGAAGCTGCCAAAGCTTCTTATGACAAATTAGTTAATGAGTTAGGTATTGATCATGCTGTTGCAAGACAGACTCTACCAAATGCTCAAAGAAATACATTGATTATGAAAGCTAATTTAAGAAGCTGGATGAATTTCTTGAATCTTAGATTATGCGCTAGAAATACAAGCGAAATTGAATATGTGGCTTGGTTAATTAAGCAAGACTTAAATAAATATATTCCAAACGTTTCAAAGTACTTTACTCCAGATTGTGTTGTTAAAGGGCATTGTACACAAGGAAAAATGTGTTGCAGAACAAAATACTCTGACGAAAATGAAAGAAAGAAATTCGAGGTGATAAATAATGAAGATTAGAGTTATAGATTATGGCTATGAGGAATTACCACTTAGAGCTCATTATAATGACGCTGGAGCGGATGTCATGTCTCCAATAGATATTATAGTGCCTGCTCATAGTGCTGTAAAAATACCATTAAAGTTAGGATTAAGAATTCCGGATGGATTTATGTTATGCAACTATCCAAAATCTGGGATGAGTTCAAAAGGCATTTGTTCTCAAATACCACCAATTGATAGTGGTTACACTGGAGAAATAAACGCAATTTTAACTAATGTTACTGATCAAGATTTTCCAATTACAAAAGGTCAAAAAGTAGCGCAATTAGTAATGACTCAAGTTCTATTACCTGAATTTGTACCAGAAGAAGAAATGCCAATACAAGACGCAAGAGGTTCAGGAGCTTTTGGAAGTACAGGTAAATAAATATGAAACGAGAAAATTATATCAGCTGGGAAGAATATTTTATGGGACTTGCTAAATTATCAGCACAAAGAAGCAAGGATCCTAAAACACAAGTTGGCGCTTGTATTGTTAATGACGATAATAAAATTATTTCTGTTGGTTATAATGGCGCTCCAATTGGTTTTAATGATAATGAAATACCATGGGATTCAGACGAAAAACATTTATATGTTTGTCACGCTGAGCTTAACGCAGTGTTAAATGCAGAGCTCAGCGTAAAAAATTGCAGAGTTTATGTAACCTTATTCCCCTGTAACGAGTGTGCAAAAGTTATTATTCAATCCGGAATAAAAGAAGTAATTTATTTAAATGAAAAAGATTACCCAGCAGCTAAAAAAATGTTTGATACTTGCAGTGTGAAATATCGTAAATATAAAGAAGGTGATTAAAATTTTAGTATTTTATGATTTTGAAGTTTTTAAATATGATTGGCTCGTAGTTTTAATAGACCCAATAAACCGAACTGAAACAGTAATAGTGAATGATAAAAATAAATTAGAAGCTTATTACAATGCTCATATTAATGATATATGGATTGGTTATAATTCAAGAGGTTACGACCAATATATTTTAAAAGGAATATTATGTGGATTTGGCCCATATAAAATATCAAAACATATAATCGAAGATAAAAAACCAGGTTATTCTTTTTCTAAAATATTTAATAAGATACCTCTTAATAATTATGATTTAATAAATAAAATGTATGGATTGAAACAGTTGGAAGGATTCATGGGAAATGATATAAGAGAAACTGAGGTTGATTTCAAGCTTAATAGGAAGCTAACAAACGAAGAACTCCAACAAACTATTAAATATTGTAGACATGA
>JAQUVM010000062.1 GCA_028693355.1 Burkholderiales bacterium | reverse complement strand
TAATTTAATGGTATCAACTACTATCCACATAAGTACCAATTATCCCCCTAACATCTGGACAAGTGGTACATATATCAAATTTAGATCAGACATAACCACATTACAATTACAAGTACAATTACCTGATAACGATCACAATTGTACCTTAGGTACATTATAGGAATGATTTAATCATGAAAACTAAATATACAAACAGATATCTTTATTGGTTAAATGATGATGAAGTTACTCTTATTATTTTTTTATTAAGAAAGGATGGTAGTGATCGATCCATAGATCTATTAAATCACTTACAAGAAGCAATAATTAAAAAGAATCGAATTAAAGGAGATTAAATTATGGTATCAAATAATGTCCATATGATGTATCCCGGTAGATCACTTAATAAACATTATAGAAAACATTTTTATTTATTATGCAGAACAGATAAAAGATATCAGAAATTTATTCAGTATTATATGAATCAATCTATAAACGATCAACAATTTATTAACTTTAATGAAAAGATGAATTATTTTGGATGGTAATAATCAAAGGAGATTAATTAACTATGCTATCTTTTGACCGAAATTTACGACTGATAAGGAGAAAATGAGACCATGGTACAAGTTAAGGGATTCAAACACTTTTTAAAGTTAATCAACGATAATCAATTAACAATTAAGTACGAACGTGTTAAAAAAGCTAATTGGTGTATTTATTATTGTGTTTACTGTACCCACGATCAAAAGTCACAAGTACAAAAGATAGTCGATCAATATAATAGTACCAAAACAAATCATTCATACATCAACGTGTACGATCACATAGAGTTAACAGAGATCAAATTATAGCCCTATGTTACTGGCAAAAATGTATAAAATATACAATAAACGTATAAAGTTACTGATTAAAATTTATACACCATTTTTAATACTCCTATGAAAGCCTCACACTAAATAATTAAACAATTAATAAATCATTCCTAAGTTACTGGCAATTAAACAAGAAAACAAGATCAAACAAGATCAAACGAGATCAAATTATAACCCCTTATAATCTCCAAAAGTTGTCCTAAGTTACCGGCTATAATCTCCACTTAAGTTACTGGTAATTAAAATAATTAAACAAATAACAACAATAAACTTCCATGTATTAACAAGGAAACTCATATATAAATCTATTCTATATTAAAGAAATTATAAAATGATGTGAGTCAAAAGTATATAAAGATATCATTTTTATGTAAAATACTGATTAGTTTTCGCTATGAACTATCCAAAAGTTTAAATTTTTATAAACTCAACATATAATCATGGATGATCAAAAAGAATCCAGAACCCGTATTAGGTTATGTCCTTATACGAAAAAATCAGATGGTGAGATTAACGGAAGTCCGATTATTGTTTACACTTATAGGATGTCTATGAACTCATGTATAGGAGAATTAACTTATATTCCCGGTAGAGACACTTATTCATATGATCCAGTAGTGTATGAAGATACAAACGGTTGCGCAACAATGATTACTGGAGATGATGAGTATAAAGCACTTATACTAAAGAGATTTAAAGTTAAACCAACTAAAATTTACGACAATGTAGACACGTTTAACATTTTAGGATATACAAGGAAAACGACTTATGAGTAAAGTAAATTCAAGAGCACTAAAAATTACTGATATAATCAGAATTGTACCCTATGTTAAAAAATCAAGTGATAAACAAATCAAGTATGTATTACAAAGAGATAGTGGTGCTGATGGTTACATTCATTCGTATGACATAAGAATACTTGATGTATTGGAAACTGATCCGATCATTGTTGAGGTATTTGGATCACAATATACAACCAGAGAAATTATTTCTAATGAAGATCTCAAGAGAGAACTATCATTAAAGTTCAATGTTAAATTAAATTACCCAAAAGATGAGATCGACACAAATAAAGTATTAGGACTCCCTGAAAAAGAACCAGTAAAGCCAAAGTTTTCCCCCGAAGAATTAAAAACAGAACTTGAAAAATTCTTAAGAGATACCAAAAAGGTTACTCGTTACTGTTTATGTGAAGGCTGCGATACAAAAATCACAGTATATCGAAGTGATCTAAAAAGAGGAAGGGGATTATTTTGTAAGATTGATCATACTAACCTATGTAAATCTATACCCAGAGTATTAAACGTATGTAGAATCTGCGAAACAGAATATAGCGCTCTATATCCAGAGGAATTTTGTTCTGAAGAATGTGAAGAGTTCTATAAAACTCACTTTTAGTTTCGCCTCAAAACGCTATGTCTACCCCCCTCTTTTTTCGCCGGTAATACCATCTATTCATAATTCATTGTCTTTTTTTAATTTCAAGTTCGTAAAATAGGCGAAAACCCCGCGAAAAATCATAACACTTTCGCCACCATCGCCATTTAAGCCCATGCTATAGGCGAAACAACGCGAAAACCCCGCGAAACGTTTTAATTAAACTATAAAATATTTAGGAGCGCGAAGGAGGTATAACAATAATAAGACATGCCGCATAATCAAACAGAGCAAAAGAGCCTATTTCTTATAATAATAGTAGTGCTCCAAATGATATAATAATATATAGTATATATTATCTTGTCGTTATGATATGTAATTGATAGTATATAAGTCTATTGATGTTATCCATTTAATCAATATCGTGCTGCGCTTTTTGATAAACATCAATAAAAACTACACCACTATATAAACAAGCGTCAGGATGTTGAAAGTAGAGTCTGTTTAAGTAGAAAACTATATATCCTCAAACGATCAAGTATAGTATGTCACTCTGATGTTGAATCAAACAACAAGAATCAACAAATGAAGACTGACAAAACAGTAAGAACGTTGAATGTCTCTATGGTTCAGATGCTCCTGAGTTCTCTGGTCATATCGCTCAGCTGAATCACAATAAGCCGTGGGAAAGTAAATCCACATTCAGGGACGCAAGGAAGTATATACAGTTGAACATCTCGATTTTACTAAAGTAAAATCTTCAGTCAGAAGATTGAAAGATTAAACAACAAAACAACGCATTTGTTTAAGTTCAAACCTTAATCAGATGTATTCCACCACGAACCACCACGAATTAACCCAAAAAGAAAGTTAAAGGAGAAATTAAAAATGACAATGATTCAGCACTTAAATTCACTTGATGAGATAGTAGACAAAGCACTTACTCTTGATACAGCAACCTCTCATGAAGTTTATTACCCAGATGGAGAAGCAAGTAGATTCCATGTTATTAAAAACGATGTTAGTAAAAAAGAAGTTTGTACAATCTCAAAAAGATATAGTATATTACAACACAAAGACGCATTGAACCTTGTATTATCAGGCATTCAAGCCATTGGGATAACTGGTGGAGGAATAATGCGCAACTATGGAGACACGATTGTTGCCGAAATGTACTTTGATAATCTTACTGTAAGAGATCATACACAAGATGGACATATTAATGTAGGAATGAGGTTCACAAATTCATTTAATAAATCGTTAGGATTTAGCGGATCTGCTTTTTTATGGCGACAAGTATGTCAAAATGGCATGCTCGCAAATAAGTTACTTCCTAATGCACCAAGTATGAGTTTTAAGCATATGGGTAACGTAATTGAAAGAATAGGCGATTCAGTCAAGGAATTTGTTCAAGGACTTGTAACAGTTGAAAGTTCATTGCTTGAAATTATTAATGAATCAACACAACAAGTGATAAAATTTGAAAATGATGAAAATCAGTTAAAATTTATCATAGAACAAGTTGGATCAGAGCGAAAAGCAAAGCAATTTATTGATATTGAACCAGTTGAACTTACAATGGATAAATGGAGCTTATACAATGTTTTAACTCACTTTGCATCACATGAAGATTTATCATATCCTCAATATGAAAAGATTCATGAAAACGCACAAAAGTTACTTATAAATCCCATTAAACTAAACTAATTTTAATGTACATTAAAGTGTGTCTACAATGTAATAAGGAGTATGAAACAGCAAAAGAAACCCAAAAGTTTTGTTGTAGAGAATGTTATGGTAACTGGAAAAGCAATCATATGCAAGGAGAGGACAATCCTCAATATAATCCTGATAAATTAATGATTGCGTGCTCATATTGTGAAAAATTGTTTCACCCGAGACACAAAGAACAAAAATATTGTAGTATTAAATGTGTTGGAAAAAGCCATACAGGAGAAAATAGTCCAGTAATAAATAAAAATTTAAAAACTAAACTTTGCCCAGTATGCAAAACAGAATTTAGACAAAAACGAGAAAAGCAAGAATGTTGCTGTTTTAAATGCAAACAGTTGTATCATAGTGAAAAAGTATTGGGTAAAAAGAACCCGGCATATAAAAACGGAGTAGGATTTGGTAATTATTGTGAAAAGTTTAATAGGGACTTTAAAAAGAGAGTTAAATTATTTTACAATAATACTTGTGTTGTTTGTGGAAATACAAAAGGAGTAGTTGTACACCACGTTAATGAAAATCTTGATGCTTGTTGTAACAAAGATCCTTTATTGAACAACCTTAATACATTTGTTGTATTGTGTAAAAGTTGTCATTTTAGATATCATGTTAATAAAAAATTTGAAAACATTGACATTGTTCAAAAAATTAACAGTATAATAAACAACGTTATTAATCAAAACAATGGTAAAACTTATTATACTAAAGAAGAGTATTACGAAATCATGAGTAAAATTAGAAAATAAATTTTTTGAGGTGTATTATAAAATGAGCGATAGTTACAATGATGAGGCACAAGCCACCTTTTACCACGGGCACGATCCTTGTATCCAGATTAAAGGTGATTATGTTTATGCCTTCAATCTTGCCGGTGACATAAGAGTAGTGAATATGGCTACACTTGTAAGACTTATCCTCACTCACGGAGATAAAATAGAATGAACATTAAAAATTACATTGACGAACAATTAAAACTCTATCACGATCCCTCATTCACCCACTCGTACAACGCGACAAACATAGGATATCTCAAATGCTTGGAACAAATCAAGAAGAGCATTGAATCAGGCTACATTGAACTTTAAAATTAAACAAACCCAAAGGAGCAAAATTAAAATGAGCACCCGATCACAAGCAAAAATTATTAGTAAATCACTCAAGGTACCAATTTACCTGTATCAGCATTATGATGGTTACGCATTGTACAAAATTGTACAAAATGCAATTATCAGAGGCAGGGATCGATGGAATGATCCTGAATACCTCACTCGTATCATCTTCAGTGAAATGATCAAAGATTACGTAATGGGAGAAACAGGTTACGGCATAGGCACCTCTGAACACGGAGACATTGAATTCCTAATTACAGTAGACATTGACAATCAAACAATTCAAGAAAACAACAAACAAAAAATTAAATTCAAAGACACCACGCAAACCAAGCAAGAAGATCTCTACAAGTAAATTTTACAACTGGAAAACCGATGATATCATGAGTTATTGTAAGCATGAATTTACTACTTTTGTGAAAAGAATCACTATGGATGAGTGCGATCCAGAAATATTTGAATCTGTATACAAGTGCAAACATTGTAATGCAGAACAACATACACAATTGCAATTTGTTGATGAGTGGATTGAGAATGATTCTAATGAGGATAATTAAAAATGAAACTAAAATTAAACGACACTGAGTTCATAGACACTGACAAACTGAGAAACGTCTGTACTGACAAACAGGACATTATCACATTGTATTATGCTCCTGAGTCAAAGAGATTCTTTACTGTAATTCCCTCAGGTTACAAATCTGAGTTTGATGAAGTTGAAGAGATCGACTCATCAGAAGCATATGAATTTCTCATAGACAACAACACAAGTGCTGATTTCATCAATAAAAGAATTTCTACATTGTTCTCAGACAAACCTCAACTCCAAGAAATCCTCTAAATCTAATTTTTCAAGGTGAGTTAAACCATGAGCAACGTACAATTAATTAACAACCTTCCTTTTATGCTCTCATCCGGTTACAGCAATGATAATATCTGGTTAACAGTCCATAAACGACATAAAGTTAAAGGAAAATTACTCAATTCTAAAATGGATGAATACACTTCAATCCCATTAGCCCACAACCACATATGTGATGAAAGAAGAGCATCTAATACCGATATAAAAGATTGCGTCTGTAAATGGTGTTATTCTTACATTCAGGCTACAATTCACCCAGCAATCAGAAAAAAGATGGATCACAACAGTACCCAATTTAGCAATTTGGGATACATACCAAAAAAGATATACACCATCAACAACCGATTACGGTACATATCCTTTGGTGAAGTATCATCTCATATCCAAGTTATCAACATCTTAAAACACGCTCAGATAAACAACCATCTAAAAAAGGCGGTGTGGTCAAAAGCTTATGGTTACTGGAAAGGTAAACAGTTAAACGGAAACATTGAAAATCTCAATCTCATCTGGTCATGCAGCAAATTAGACTGCCAAAAGTTCATCATACCAAAAGGCTTTAACAAAAGTTTCTATGTCTACACTGATGAAGAAAAATTACAAGAATCCAAAGCAAAAGCACAAAAAGAAGGTTATAAAGTAATCGAATGTAATAAAATGTGCGCGATGTGTAATCACTGTTATGAAAACTCAGAAAGTACAATTGTTATGGAGGTTTTACGAATGGGTAGAGGTAAGATTAAATTATCTTAATATCATTGTTTTTATGTGGTTAAACGTATAAAATTAACTCAGCGTAAGTATGCCATTGTAGACGATGAAGATTATGAATATTTAATGCAGTGGAAGTGGAGTGCACATAAACGAAGTAAATTATTTTATGCGATAAGAAGCGAGACAGTTGATCTAAACAAGCAGTATTCAAATTATATGCATAGATTAATTATGAATGCTCAAAAAGGAGAACTTGTAGATCATATTAATCATGACACGTTAGATAATAGGAGATGTAATTTAAGAATTTGTACACATAAAGAAAATTGTAGAAATAAAATTGTTCCTAGTAATAACACATCTGGATATAAGGGTGTATCATGGAACAAAAGATTAAATAAATGGAGATGCGATATAAAATTAGACAATTCTCGTATTTTATTGGGGTACTTTGATACTATAATAGAAGCAGCGTACGCGTATGATGAGGCCGCAATATATAATTTTGGAGAGTTTGCCTATTTAAACTTTCCAGATCTTACTTCTGAAGATCGTAATTGTAGCACGAAAACGCATTTGCGCATTAAAAATGATAGATCGTATTGCATGTTATCAAATAATTCATCTGGATATAGAGGAGTTTGCTTGGATAAGAAATCTAATAAATGGAAATGCAGTATTTATGCTAATGGTAGACGAGTTCACTTAGGTTATTTTGATAATAAAATCGAGGCTGCAATAGTTTATGATCAAAATGCAATAATTTATCATGCATCTAAAGCGTGTTTAAATTTTCCAATGTATGTTTAACGCAGAAAGTACAATTGTTATGGAACTACTTAAATCAACCAAAAAGAAGGTATAAATAGGTATAAACAGGTGAAAAAATGTGTCATTAATTGAACATAAACTATCTCTTATTCAGTCAGATACAGCCGATCATCATCGAAAACATTATGGTGTAACACTTGAGACATGGAGCCTAACAGAAGATCAAGCAGACAGACTCTACACAAGCATAAAACTACTGTTAAATGTTGAATCAACCCGTGAAGTTAAATCAGAAAAACAATGAGGAAAAATTAACTAAAAGAAGGATTAAAACATGGTGTATTACAATCCTGAAAATGAACAATTTACATGTCCTTGGTGCCTCAAAGGCAGTTTCAAATCAACCAGACATATTATAGAAAAGAATGGTGGGATCTTGTACTAAAACTGGGCATGTGACAATCCAAAGTGTCAGTACAACGTCGATCATCCGCTTACACCTAAAATTAAAGAAAATGAAAAGTAACCAAGGAGAAAAATCTATGATGTTTGAAAATCTAATTACTCAACTTGAAAGTCTACGTATGCTCATGAGAACCTTCATCAAAATGGACACCATGATCATTCACGAACAAGAAATAATTTCAGTTTATCAAGTGTTTACTTCAATCGAAAACAAAGAATATTGCATCCTCATCGATCAGTATTCACAATTCACCTCTCCTGATACATTTGCAAAGTTACTCGAACATTGCCGAACAAGGTATAACGTTAACTCATTTAACATCATGTCTCAAAAGTCATTCACTGATCGCAATGTCACCCACATAAACTAAAAAGAGATAAACTAAAAACCAAAGGAATAAAACCATGCTATACAATTCAGTACACACAGGTCATAAGTGGGTTATTATGCCCTCTAAATTACTTCAGATCTCACTCCAAGCAATGATCAACAATAACAACCTACGCCACATTTACCAATACGGTAACGAGTACGAGATTATCTTCCTCACATTACAGGATCAGCACCTATACACAACATGGATTAAGAAGCCCGATAAAAAACTTCTAAACTACATAATCAACAGGTCTCAATTCAAAGTGATTGAAAGTAACCTCCTAACCGAAATTAAATCATAGGAGTAACAAATCAAATGATCACAACCATATCAAAAAGAGAAATGATCGTCTATAACGACATCAAACGATTATCCACCGATAACGGTACCGTAATGGTATCAACAGTAAGCGAAGTTACTAAGGTTAAAGGTCGTGCCTTCAGTGGAATTATCAGCTCATTACAGAAGAAGCGATTAATCCACAGTAACGGCTTCACTATTGAAATTCTCGAAAAGTAACACAGGAGCAATAAACGATTAAAATGAAATTTACACCAGATCACAACAAAGTAGTAAGTATAACGCTAATCAATCCCAGATTAAGTTTCTATGCACAACCAGAGTACGACATTAAAATCAGAGTCAAAAACACGTTAAACAATGGAGAAACAGAAGTTAAAAGCATAACTCTCCCAGACTACACAACCAACACTCCCAAGTACAAAGCAACTACAGAAGCAGCGAATTTAGTAACTTCAATCGCCCTTAAATTTATAGATGAAAACAGATTAGATCTTGAAAAAACAGCATCTAAAATCATAAGTGTATTGAATAAACCAGACATAAACTACATAAACTCATTTACCCAATTAGCCCTGAGGTAACTAACATGACAGGAAAAACAAAAGAAATAAACCAAACAAAAGAAACGTACCCAGATCTGACATTTGATTATCAAGACGGTGTACTAATCGTCAGACACCTGAAAACAACTAAACTATTGAAGTTCACTCGTATCGACACCACAAACGAAAACGATCCAAGCGATTACCGAGTGTCAAGGTATCGCATATCAGGAGCATAAATTATGGGAATGTTCCAGTGCGAAATTTGTGGAAGATATGAAGAAATTGCAGCTATAGAAGGGATAAGTATTTGTAATGACTGTTTTTATGAAGGACAACCAGAGGACGATAACAATGAGCAATAAATTTACAAAGCCGATGATCATCAAACAGTTAATTGAAAGTGTACCGAATGAAAATCTACATCAGGATTCAATGGTGGTTAATTTCGCTGTATCAACCAAAGAACCCGGTGTCAGAGAAGAAAAGATCTACATGGATTTATTGAAACCCGAAGAGTGTAAATTAAAGGTTCGCAATGCAATGTTAATGCGCAATTACACAAATCTCCTGATTGAAGCACCTAATACACTACTTGAACAACCTACTAAGGAATGACAGGTTAAATCATGAATAATTGTGATTGTTGTAATTGCTGTAAAAAATCCACTTGTAAAAATTTTGAACCAAAAGAAAAGAAAGATCTCTGGTATATTGCATCATTTGAAACAATTAAAAACAAACATCCTCCATATTCAAAAATAGACTCATCAATTGTACCAATAAGCGATCCAATGGATAAAGACAATGGATTAACTCTATTACGACAATTACTGAGTAGAAACATTAAAAACATTCATCTCATACGATACAAAGAGCCGTGGTACAAATGAACGATGAAAGTAAAGCAAAAGAAGATCGACCAGTACCAAGATTGTACCTCATCAGAGGAATTCCCGGTTCTGGGAAAACTCGATATTCTCACAACCTTGGATGTATTACAATTGCTCCAAGTGATATGATGAGCCATAGAGGAGGTCAATACACATGGGTCAGCTCGAATTATATGATAAGTAAGATCCACTTTAGAAAAATCGTAAGGGATCTTATGGCCCTCCAAATAGATATCTGTATAACGGAATTACTATTGGAAAAGCGCTTCATTGACTTCTGGTTAAAGGAAGCAAAAGACAATTATTACCAAGTGCGCATAGGTACAATACTCGTAGATCTCAAGACATCTGAACAACGCAACTTACACGGTGTCAACAAAACAGCAGTTAAAGAAATTCACGATCAGATGGACTATGGTATACCCGATCAGATCATCGACTACTCAGAAGGTGAATGGAGCAAATCAAAAGTTAATGTCGAAAAACCCTATGGCTTCATCCCAGACGAGTCAAACCACTATGGCTTAATATGGGATGATGACGCAGGTCATGAGATCAAACAACTAATCAATGAAAACCAATTAGACAGAGCAATGGAACTCCATATCAAAACAGGCAAAATGTACGAGAACTATAAACCAAAAATTCTAGAGTAAAGAGATCATGGAAATATCAACACATTATGTAAATGAACGACCTATGATAAAGGTTAATTATAATGATGGAACATTTCATGTAATGACATGGGATCAATGGAAAGAAATTAAAACATATTTTAAATCTAAAGAACTAAAACCAGAAGCAAATGAGTAAAAATGAAAGTAGGACTCTTCTCAGGTAAATTTTTACCTCTACACAGCGGTCATATCCAATCAATCATAGAAGCATCAACACAAGTAGATAAACTCTATGTTATTGGAAGTTACCGAGATAACAATAAGACAGTAATCAATGGTAAGAAGATCACTCAAAACCTAATTGAGGCATGGCTAACCGAACAATTCAAAGGATTAAATCATATAAAAGTCCTAACAGTAGACGAAACCAACATTTCGGAATATCCTAATGGTTGGGAAGAATGGAGTAAGTTAATCAAGGAAACATTACGAGACGAAATTCAACAGTATGCATCTTACTGTGATCGATGCTATGATAGTTGGATAGGTACGTATTCCTGTGAAGAAATCGAATTGTTAATCTTTGGTGGCGAACCACTTACAGATGGCCCACAATACGAAAACTACTTCACTCCTTGTAAATACATCGAAATTGATCCCACCAGACAAAGAAACAACATTAGAGCGACTGACATAAGAAATAATCTCTATGGTAACTGGAACTACCTTCCCTCAATCGTCAGACAAACATTCCTTAAAAAAGTCCTCATAACAGGGACAGAATCAACCGGAAAAAGTACAATAGTAAGGTACTTAGCTAAAATCTTTAATACCAGTTGGTCTGAAGAAGTAGGCCGATATTATGCCCGTGATAACCTCAATGGAAAAGAAAATTTATTAAGTTACAGTGACTTTTCAAGGATTGCATGGTTACAGAAAGAACAAGATCTTCAGGCATACAAAACAGCAAATAAACTTGTATTCATCGACACTGATGCAATCGTTACTAATTATTACTGCAAATTGTACTGTAATAATATAAATGAAGTAGTAGAATCAATTGCTCTTGAAAATTGGGCAAAAGATGAATGGGATCTAATATTATACATGGAACCAGACGTACCATGGATAGATGACAATCAACGACTAAACGGAGATCAAGAAACCAGAGAAGAATTAAACAAACAACTAAAAGGAATGTATCCTGATGATATAGTTTGCATATCTGGTAACTATCATGAAAGGTTAATGAAATGTATTGAACTTGTAAATGAGTTAATTAAAAATTAAACAAAAGGAGAGCATTGCATGAATTACATTGGAAAATGGACTAAATTTGAGATCGCTTACCTTGTCGGTTTCAGTATCATTATAGGTATTGTTTCACTCACCTTTTTTGATCCCATAAAACCAGACTGGTTCAATTATCTAAACATTGTATCAGCCGTAAGTGGAATATTGTGTGTCATACTGGTAGCAAAGAAAAACATTCTAAACTTCCCTATAGGCATCATCAACGTAATCACCTATGGTTACATTGCCTATGTGTACCACTGGAATGGTTCAATGATCCTGAACTGGTTTATATTCTTCCCGTTTCAATTCATCGGCTGGTACTACTGGAAAAATAACCTAAACAATGAATACACCGAAGTTAAAGTAAAATTCATAAACGTTAATCAATTTTTCATTATAGGAGCGGCATTAATCATAGGCATAACCTTTGA
>JAQUVM010000160.1 GCA_028693355.1 Burkholderiales bacterium | reverse complement strand
AAACAATTTCAGGTAATTAAATAGTCGCTGTAAAAAAAGATAATCAAGTTGCAGTCGGTGGTGATGGACAAGTTACTTTAGGACATGTCGTAATAAAATCAACTGCACGTAAAATTCGTAGGCTTTACAAAGGACAAGTTATTGCTGGTTTTGCAGGTGCTACCGCTGATGCATTTACCTTATTTGAGAGATTTGAAGCTAAATTAGAACTCCATGGTGGTGCTTTGATGAGATCAGCTGTAGAATTAGCTAAGGAATGGCGCACTGACCGTATGTTACAAAAATTAGAAGCTATGCTAATAGTAGCTGATAAAGAGCATATTTTAATTATCACTGGTACGGGTGATGTATTAGAGCCAGAGCATAGTATTGCGGCAATAGGATCTGGCGGCTCTTATGCATACTCAGCGGCTAAAGCTCTATTAGATAATACAGAACATCTAACAGCTGAACAAATTATTAAAAAATCGTTAGAAATCGCTGGTGATGTATGTATTTACACAAACCAAAATCACTTAATTGAATCTATTACAAGCGAATAACCATGACAAATATTCGTAAATATTTAGGACACACTCCAAATATAGCAAAAAGTGCATTTATAGATCCAAGCGCTGTAATTATCGGACGTGTGACTGTTGGTGATAATTCTTCTGTTTGGTGCAACGCTGTAGCACGTGGCGATGTAGCTGAAATCAAGATTGGCAGCAATAGCAATGTACAAGATTTAACAATGCTTCATGTAACCCACTATAATGAAGGCAAAAGTGATGAAACTCCATTAATTATAGGAGATAATGTTACAGTTGGGCATAGTTGCTGCTTACATGCTTGTACTATCAAAAATAACGTATTGGTTGGAATGAGTAGTACAATCTTAGATAATGCAATTATTGAAGACAATGTAATGATTGGTGCAGGAAGCTTAGTTCCGCCCAATAAAAGACTTGAAAGCGGTTACTTATATCTTGGTAGCCCTGTAAAGCAAGTTCGTAAATTAACTGATGAAGAGATTAAACATTTAGCATACTCAGCAAATCATTACGTAAAAGTAGCGAATAATCATAAACAATAATAATTTTTAAAAGGAAATAAGTATGACACAAGTTTTATTTAAAACAAATTTTGGTAATTTCACTTTAGCATTAGATGCTGAAAAAGCACCTTTAACTGTAGCTAACTTCTTGGAGTATGTAAAATCAGGTCATTATGATGGTAGAATTTTTCACCGTGTAATTAATGATTTCATGATTCAAGGTGGTGGAATGGATAAAAACATGAAAGAAAGCAAAACTAATGAACCTATCAAAAATGAAGCTAATAATGGCTTAAAAAATGATAAGTATACAATTGCTATGGCTCGTACTATGCAACCTCATTCTGCAACAGCACAATTCTTTATTAATGTAAAAGATAATGATTTCTTAAACTTCAAAGGTGAAGATTTACATGGTTGGGGTTATGCAGTATTTGGTAAAGTAACGGATGGTACTGATGTTATTGACAAAATCAAAGTTGTTAAAACTGGCCGCCATGGTATGCATGATGATGTACCTGTTGAGCCAATTATTATAGAATCTGCAACTGTAGTTGCTTAACTCTATTTGTTATTATAGTTTCGGCTACATACAGCTGAAACTATAATAATTCAATCTTTTATTAAATATTTATAAATCCAACTGTACCATTATCAAAAGGTTCTTTTGATGCTCTATTTCGATCAAAAACATTATCACTTAGTAAATCCAAAAGTTTAAACATATTACCTGTTTTATTCTTTACTTCTATCCACTCATTTAAAGCTGTAGCACCTACTACGCCATTATAGTAAGAATTACTAATATCTTTTAATGTAAGAAATCTACCCATGTGATAATTACAAAGTGAGATAAATTGTTTATTTTTATCAAATACATATAAATGCTTTTGAGTAATTTTGCCACTTGCTATCCGTATTTTTAACGTATTACCGTCCGCAAAGCTTTTTGCATTTAAATTAATCTTACCACGAGCATTACTTACACATTGCATACCAACGCCCATCTCATGATCATATTTTGCATGTTTAGTTACAAAATATGGAGTATTACCCAAACATTTTCCATTAGCCATTACCCCAGCCACAGATAAAGTGCTTTTTGGTTCTTGCATGGTAACTAGGCTTAATCCTTGGCTCAATACACGATTACCACCATTCATCGTTTGAGCCAAATTAGAATAAATATTACTTAACCAAAAATAGTGAACAATATTATATAAATTATCACTAATTGCTTGACGAGAACCTTGATTTGACAAATAAGTCGGAATTAATCCATGCCCACTAATCTCACCACCTTTCGGAATACTAAAGTTAGAGCTCGCTACGTTTGACAATAAACGAAGAGAGTTAATTACACCATCATTGTTTGAGGTAATATACCCTTCATTACCATATGCCGACCTACTAATATCTGTACCTAAATTTTGTGATGCAGGGCTTGCTATACCAAAAATACTAAGATTTTGCTGATTATAGCCTTCTTTAGTAGTCAAATGCTGATACAAACTATTAGCATATAAATTACCTTGGCTATGAGGCACTAATAATACAAATGGTTTACCGCCATTATTCGATGCTACATAATTATTAAAATGAGTTGTCTTTACAGTCTTATCATGGTATTGATTTAATATATCACCAAAGTTATTACCCACGAAAGATCGGAAGAGC
>JAQUVM010000061.1 GCA_028693355.1 Burkholderiales bacterium | reverse complement strand
TTTCGATCTTAAATTTAAAGGTTATTTATGTCAAAGCGTGATTATTATGAAGTTTTAGGGTTGTCAAAAGGTGCAAGTGACGAGGAGATCAAGAAGTCTTACCGCAAGCTTGCAATGAAATATCATCCAGATCGTGTTGCCAGTATGCCAGATGCTGAGAAAAAAGCCGCAGAAGAAAAATTTAAAGAACTACAAGAGGCTTATGCAGTATTATCTGATGCAGAGAAAAAACAGATGTATGATCAGTTTGGACATGCTGGTATCGGTGGCAATTCGGCTTCAGGCGGTGGCGGTTTTGGAGGCTTTGGCGGCGGTGGTTTTGGTGGAGGTCAAGGATTTGAAGATATCTTTGATGCTTTTGGTGATATTTTTGGCGGTGGACGTTCTCGTGGACGCAATCCAAATGCGCCGATGAAAGGTGCTGATTTAGAATATAACATCAGTGTTACCTTGGAAGAGTCGGCTTTTGGAGCAGAAAAAGAAGTAAAATTTCCACGTACAGAAAAATGTGGTACTTGTAATGGAAAAGGATCTAAAAAGCCAGAAGATGTGGTTAGTTGTAAAACGTGTGGTGGGCATGGACAAGTGCTTTATAAACAAGGGTTTTTCCAAGTTCAGCAACCTTGTCCAGATTGTCATGGAAAAGGTAAAATTATCAAGGAACCATGTCGAGATTGTCGAGGTAGCGGTCTAATTAAGCAAAATAAAACTGTTAAAGTATCAATTCCTGCGGGTGTTGATGCTGGTAGTACTTTGCGCTTGACTGGCGAGGGCGAGGCCGGTTTAAATGGCGGGCCAAATGGTGATTTATACGTACATGTTAATGTAAAAGCTCATAGTGTATTTGAACGTAAGGGCAAAGATTTGCATTGTGAAATTCCGATTAGCTTTGTGACTGCGGCTCTTGGTGGTGATGTTAGTGTGCCTACTCTTGATGGAAAAAGTGTTAAATTAAAAGTTCCAGAAGGTACGCAAACTGCTCAGATTTTACGAGTTAAAGAAAAGGGTATTAAACCATTACGTGGGATATCAACTGGTGATTTATATTGCCATATGTTTGTTGAAACTCCTGTAAAACTTAGCTCTGAGCAAAAAGAGCTGTTGTCTCAGTTTGGTGAAACTGCAGCACCTAACTCTAATCAACACCCTAAAGGAAAGTCATTTTTTGATAAAATGAAAAACTTCTTTTCTGGTGAATAAAGATTATTAAAAAATAGATACTTAAGACTGGTGTTTGGTGTATAATCCCAGTCTTATTTGTTAAAATTCGCACACTTATGGTGTAAGGGTGTGGCGTAAGCCATCAAAATCCATAGGTGGAGGTATAACCCTTAATTTAAAGGAAAATTAAATGTCACTTACTATTAAAGATATGTTGGAAGCTGGTGTTCATTTCGGTCACCAAACTAAATATTGGAACCCTAAAATGAAACCATTTATTTATGGTGCTCGTAATAGAATCCATATTATCAATTTAGATAAAACATATCCTATGTTTGAAGATGCAATCAAATTTGCTAAACAAACAGTTAAAAACAAAGGATTTATTCTTTTTGTTGGTGCTAAATCTCAAGCTAGTGAGATCATTGCAGAAGAAGCTAAACGTTGTGGTATGCCATACGTTGATCACCGTTGGTTAGGTGGTATGTTAACTAATTTTGATACAGTTAAAAAATCGATTCGTAAATTAGAAGTAAAAACAGAACAATTAAATAATAATGACTCTGGTTTATCTAAAAAAGAATTATTAGATACATCTCGCCAAGTTGAAAAATTACAGAGAACTATTGGTGGTATTTCAGAAATGAAAGGTCTACCATCAGCTATTTTCATTATTGATACTGGTATGCATGGTATTGCTATTCAAGAAGCTCAAAAATTAGGTATTCCTGTAATTGGTGTTGTTGATACAAATAATGATCCATCTGGCGTTGATTATGTAATTCCAGGTAATGATGATTCTGCTCGTGCAATTAGATTATATGCTTCTGCTTTTGCTGATGCAGTTTTATCTGCAAAAGAAGATGCTGTTACTGAACTTGCTAAATCTGTAAAAGTTGAAATGGTTGAAGACAATTCATCTGAAGAAAAAACAGTTAGAAGAGTTAAAAAATCAACAGAAGACTCTGCTGAGTAGTAGTTATTAGTACAAAAAGCCGTAACAATGTTACGGCTTGCTTTTATTAAAGTTAGTAAATAAATTAGGAGTTTATTATGGCGAATATTACAGCTAAAATGGTTGCTGAATTACGTGAGATGACTGGTTTGGGAATGATGGAATGTAAAAAAGCTTTAGTTGAAACAGATGGCGACATCAAAAAAGCTGAAGAATTAATGCGTGTAAAATCAGGAAATAAAGCATCTAAAATGGCTGGTCGTACGGCTGCTGAAGGTGTGGTAGTTGTTGCTATATCTGATGATAAAAAATCTGGTGTTATAGTTGAAATTAACTGTGAAACTGATTTTGTGGCTAAAGATGAAGGTTTTGTTAAATTTACTAATGACATAGCTAATGCTTTAGTTATTGATACAAATGCTACAATTGAAACTGTTGGTGAAGTTAAACTATCTTCAGGTGAAACATTAGAAGAATCTCGTAAAGCAATTATTGCTAAGTTAGGTGAAAACATGAATGTACGTCGCTTTACTCGTTATTCAACTGATGGAGTTTTGGCTTCTTACTTACATGGTGCAAAAATTGGTGTTATAGTTGATTTAAATGGTGCGGATGAAGCATTTGGTAGAGATATTGCTATGCATATTGCAGCTTCTAAGCCAAAAGCATTAGATGCTAGCGGTGTAGATGCTGAATTAATTGAAACAGAGCGTCGTGTAGCAGCTGAGCGAGCTAAAGAGGCAGGTAAACCTGCGGATATGGTTGAGAAGATTGTTGAAGGTACAGTTAATAAATTCTTAAAAGAAGTAACATTATTAAGCCAAGTATTTATTAAGGCTGATGATGGTAAACAAACTGTTGAACAGCTATTAAAAGCTAAATCTGCAACTATTAATGGCTTCACTCTTTATGTAGTGGGTGAAGGTATTGAGAAAAAAGTTGTTGACTATGCAGCAGAAGTTGCAGCAGCGGCTAAGGTTTAATTTTAGTTAAATCTAAAAATCCTTCGCTTTTGCGGAGGATTTTTTGTTATAATATATAATAAATATATTTATTCTATGGTGGTGTATTATGGAAACTCCAATAAATTTTACGGAAAATGCTGTTAATAAAGTAAGAGAACTAATTACAGAAGAGGGTAATCCTGATTTGAAATTAAGAGTCTTCATTACAGGTGGTGGATGTTCTGGCTTTCAATATGGGTTTACTTTTGATGAAATTACAAATGATGATGATTTTGTAGTTGAAAAAGAAGATGTAAAATTTTTAGTTGATACTATGTCATATCAATATTTAGTTGGCGCAGAGATAGATTATATTGATTCTTTTGAAGGATCACAATTTACTATTAAAAATCCAAATGCTCAAACTACATGTGGGTGTGGGTCTTCTTTCTCTGTATAAGCTTAGTTGGTTTTGAGATGTGTGATGAAAAAATCATTAATACTAATTATATTATCTGTTTTTGAGTATTCATTTGCAGTTGGTGTTGAGAGTAGTGGCTTTGTCATTAATGAAGAGTCATTATCTCAAGGTGCTAGAGTTTCAAGTAAGTATGTATCATGTAATAGCATTGTTAGTTCTAATTGTTTAGATAAATTTAATTCGAACTTTGAGCATAGTAATGCTATTAAATTAGGTGAGCATAATACTATTTTACCTGCACAAATTCATGATGGATCAAGCAGTAATTATGTGGATTCAAATAGTTATAAATTTGATCAAAATGCTGTGAATAACTTTAATATTACTAACTCGAATCAAACTGCAATGCAATCATATGCTACAGTGATTAATGCTAATGGTAATAATGTTGTTTCTCCTTCTGAAATGATAATGAATAGACTGGCTGTGCCAATAAAAACTGGTGATAATTCATCAATAAAAGTTACTCCTGAAAAGGTAGAGTTTAATCTGAAATATTAAATGGGGCGATTATGAGTTATAATTTTTACTATATGTTATTAGCATCTTACCTATTAGGTTCATTATCTTTTGCTATTATAGTATCCAAAGTTATGAAGATGGATGATCCACGTAGCTATGGTTCACAAAATGCTGGAGCAACTAATGTTATGCGAAGTGGCAATAAAAAGGCTGCCATATTTACGCTGTTAGGCGATTTAGTTAAGGGTTTATTAGTTGTTTTAATTGCCAAATATTTAACTAAAGATTTTGTTGGTGGTGATGCATTAGTAGGAATTTGTGGTGTCTTAGTAGTAATTGGACATATTTTACCTGTATTCTTTAAATTTAAAGGCGGAAAAGGTGTCGCTACAGCTATTGGTGTCTTATTAGGTTTTAATCCATTGTTAGCTTTGTTATTAGCTATAACTTGGCTTATTGTGTTTAAATTATCTAAATTATCTGGTTTAGCTGCTATTGTGGCAACAGCATTAGCTCCGTTGTATGCATATTTATTAATGGGTAATAATGCATATTTTGGTGCAACGTTATTCATTTCATTTATTGTTATTTATAAACATAAAGATAACCTTATTCGTATGATAAAAGGTGAAGAGCTTGGCTTTAAAAAAGATACAAAATAATATATCAAAATTGTACTTAAAGTCGAGGCGTTATATATGAATAATATAGATAAATTAGTTCTATTGGTTAATTTAGGCTCTCCTAAAGAATTAAATGTCCCATCGATAAAAAAATTTCTTCGTGAGTTTTTGTCGGATAAAAGAGTTGTTGGATTACCAAGATTTATTTGGTACCCGATCCTTTATCTATTTATTTTACCTTTTCGTTCTAAGAAGCTATTAAGTAAATATAGTAAAATTTGGCACGAAAGTGGTTTATCGCCTCTTGATTATTATACTCGCAAACAAGTGCAATTATTGGATGAGTTAAATTCTGATGAATCTATTAAATATGACTATGCGTATAGTTATGGGCATTCAACAATAAGTGAAAAATTGGACTATCTAAGTAAATTATATACTTTTAAAGAGTTAGTAATTTTACCTCTATATCCGCAATACTCTAGTTCTACTACTGCTGCAGTTTTTGATAGTGTTGCTAATTTCTATAGCAAACAATTTTATGTGCCAAAGATTAATTTCATTAATTCATTTTTTGATAATGATAATTATATAAATTTATTAGCGAACAAAGTGTTAGAGCGTTGGCAAAATAATGGAATATCTGATAGGTTAATAGTAAGTTTTCATTCTTTGCCAGAAAGATTAATTATTAATGGTGATACATATAAGAATGAGTGCGAATTAACCTTTAAAAAATTATGCGAAAAATTAAAATTGAGTTCAGATAATGCTATTTTATGTTACCAATCAAAGTTTGGTAAAGCTAAGTGGATAACCCCTAGTACTGAAAGTCTTATAAAAGAGTGTGCTAATAATGATTTAAGTATAAGCATCATTTGTCCTGGTTTTATTAGTGATTGCCTTGAGACTCTAGAAGAAGTACAAGTCGAATATAGGGAGGTATTTGAGAGTAAATCAAAAGCTACTTTTGATTATATTGCTTGTTTGAATGATGATAAACATCTGAGTGATGTATTATTAAGTATAATCCGTTAGTGGAGTTCGTATATGTGTGGAGTAGTTGGTGGAGTTAGTGAACGTAATGTTGTATCGGTTATTTTAGAGGGGTTATCTCGTTTAGAATATCGAGGTTATGATTCTGTGGGTGTTGCAGTTGTTGATAATGGTAAATTACTGCGTAATCGTGTGACTGGTCGTGTAAAACAACTAACTGAAAATTGTACTAAAGAAAAATTTCGTGGAAATATTGGGATTGGACATACCAGATGGGCAACTCATGGTGGTGTTACAGAAGAAAATGCTCATCCCCATTTTTCTAATGATGAATTAGCTGTTGTACATAATGGAATTATTGAAAACTATACAGAGTTTAGAAATAATCTTATTTCTTCAGGCTATAAATTTGATTCACAAACTGATACAGAAGTAATTGTTCACTTAGTTCATTCCATTTATAAAAATAATGGTAAAAACTTATTAACAGCGGTTAAAGAAGCTGTTAAAAAACTACATGGTGCTTATGCTATTGGTTTGGTTGATAAAAATAAACCAGATGAAGTGATTTGCGCACGACTTGGTGCTCCTATGGTCCTAGGTGTTGGAATTGAAGAGATGTTTTTTGCATCTGATATTTCAGCATTATTGCCTGTTACTCAAAAAGTTATTTATCTTGAAGAGGGCGATGTAGCACTATTGACTCGTGATGGATATAAAATATGGGATGCTAATGATAACTTGGTAGAGCGTAAAATTCATATCAGCGAATTATCGGCTTCAGCTACAGAGCTTGGTCATTATCGTCATTATATGCAAAAAGAAATTTTTGAACAACCAAGAGCAATAGCTGATACATTACAACATCTTGGTAATGAGTTTAATCCTCTTGCTTTTGGAGTAGATGCGAGTGATATATTTGCAAGTATAAATAAAGTGCAAATTATTGCTTGTGGTACAAGTTACAATGCAGGTGTTATTGCTAAATATTGGATAGAAGAGTATGCTAATCTAGAATGTGCTGTTGACATAGCTAGTGAATATCGCTATCGCAAAACTCCAGCAAATCCAAATACGTTAATAATTAACATATCTCAATCCGGAGAGACTGCTGATACTTTAGCAAGTGTTAAATATGCAATTGAAATGGGTATGGATAAAACATTATCAATTTGTAATGTTCCTGAAAGTAGCCTAGTTCGCTTATCAAAGCTTCATGTATTAACTCAAGCAGGTCCTGAGATAGGAGTTGCATCAACTAAGGCATTTACTACCCAGCTGATTGTTCTTTTATATTTAACTTTTACTTTGGCTAAGGTTAGAGGTTTGTTAAATGATGCAGAGGCTAGTCAGGCAATGGAGAATATTCGTAAGTTACCTCATTTAATCGTGGATGCTTTGGATTCAGAAGGTGAAGTTGAGAAAGTAGCAAAAGAGTTAGAGCACAAACATCATGCATTATTTTTGGGTAGAAATACTATGTCTTCTGTGGCTGAGGAAGGTTCGTTGAAGCTAAAGGAAATTTCTTATATACATGCTGAAAGCTATGCGGCAGGAGAGTTAAAGCATGGGCCACTGGCTTTAATTGATAAGGATATGCCAATAATTGTAGTTATGCCTAAAAATTTACTTATGGATAAAGTTAAGTCTAATGTGCAAGAGGTTTTAGCTCGTCAGGGCATGGTGTATTTATTTACTGATTGTGATGATGAAATAAATGCATTATGTCATAAAACAATTAGATTAAAGTTTGATAATATTCCAACTTATTTAGCGCCAATTTTATATACTGTTCCCTTGCAGTTGCTGTCTTATCATACAGCAATAGCTAAAGGGACTGATGTAGATAAGCCGCGAAATTTAGCAAAATCTGTTACGGTTGAGTAATTTAAAGCGAGGGTTTATAATCTGTCCACTATTTGGGGGGCAGATCATTTATTCCTAGCTTTTTTATTTATGTGCTTGAAATTATATTTCATTATTTAATATTTGTTGTGCAAGTAGATATTCTGGCGATATAACTATATCTGCACCTGCTATTTTTGCTTTTGTAATATTATCTTGATAAAGGATTCGTACGTATATTTTTGGATGCCTTTCTGTAGTTTTATTAAGAAATTCTTTTATGCTAAGGGTATTAAAAATAGCAGATTCATCGCTATTCGCAAAAATAATTATTTTTTCCGCAAACTCAACCTCAGCGCCTAAAAATATTTTATTATGGTCATCACTATCTTTTAAATTGATAGTTAAATGTGGCTGTTTATTGTTTTGACATATTTTTATAAAAATTTTTGCTAAGTTACCATCAGCAATTATAACTATATGATTTTCCATACCAAATTTACCTTTATTTAAATTATTTAATACCGTTTTTAATTTTGCGTTGATTTTAAATGTGATTACGGTTGCTCCACTGATTAACAAAATAAATTTTATTATTATCATAGTAATAACTAAATTTTTTGCAAGCGTGGTAATTGGATAAACATCTCCGTATCCAACAGTACTGTAGGTGATAAAACAAAAATATAGTGCATCATTAAGACTATGAACGCCGTTAAAACCATGCCTTAGAATATAAACCCCAGTAACGCCATATAAAATTGCAAAAACTAATAAGCTGATCACAAACCATGGTAAATATGAAATAAATATTTCTTGATTAAATATTTTTCTATTTGTAAATAAAAGCAAGGCAAAAGATAAAGTCGAGATAAGCACAATATAATTTTGCCAAATTACTAGATGCAATATTAGTAAAGTAATTACCATTATAAAAGTGAATTGCCATGCAATCTTAGAGCGTTTAATTAACCAATTAAATATTACGAGAGAGAAATAAACATATAGTATTTCAGCTAAGAATTTAAATCCATAAGAATAATACATTAGATCGCTTATTTCTTTATGGCGATTTTTAAATATAGGCAGTATGCCAAAATAAAATATTATGAATGAGTATAGTAAACTAACAATACCACAAATTTTAGCAATAAAGATTTTATTTTTCATGAGAAACCATTATCATTAGATAATATTATATTATTATGAATAATATTTTATCATAGTTTTGGCTTGTATAGGTAACATCTATATACGTTACTTTATATTGAGCAATATCATATAGATTGTCGGCAAAACATTGATTTAATAAGTCTGTTTGTGTTAAAATAATGCACACATAGCGCTTAATTTATTTTGAAATTAAGATGTTTTGTTAAATAAAATGAATTAAATCAATTAATTGGCTTGGTTCTGGAGGTCATTAACATGGTGTTAGTGATTTCAGTATTTTTTGTTAAAAAAGAGAAGGAAGAGAATGCCTACTATTAATCAATTAGTAAGAAAACCTCGCGTTAGCGTTCGCTACAAGAGCAAATCTCCTGCGTTGGTTGAATGTCCACAACGTCGTGGTGTATGTGTACGTGTGTACACTACAACTCCTAAAAAACCAAATTCAGCATTACGTAAAGTATGCCGTGTTCGTTTAACTAACGGTTTCACTGTAAATAGTTACATCGGTGGTGAAGGTCATAATTTACAAGAACATAGCGTGGTTTTAATCCGCGGTGGTCGTGTAAAAGATTTACCTGGTGTGCGTTACCATACAGTTCGTGGTTCACTAGATTTAGCTGGTGTTAAAAATCGTAAACAGTCACGTTCTAAATACGGTGCTAAACGTCCAAAATAATGTTCGTTGTCTTTGAGTCTTGAACTTTGTCGCATATCAAAAAATGTTCCTTATGTACCATTTGTACACTGCGTCACATTTTTTATCAATGCTTCTTGTTCACGAATCAAATACTTAGAACATAAAAGATAATTATTGGATGTTATTTGAGTTTTTTAAGGAAAAGAGATTATGCCTAGACGTAGAGAAGTCGAGAAACGTAATGTGTTGCCAGATCCTAAATTTGGTAGCCAAACGCTTTCTAAATTTATGAATATTATCATGGAAAGTGGTAAAAAAGCCGTAGCTGAGAGAATCGTTTACGGAGCTTTAGATATTGTTGCAAACAAATCTAAAAAAGAAGGTATTGAAGTATTTAATCTAGCATTAGAAGCCGTAAAACCTGTTGTTGAATTAAAATCACGCCGTGTTGGTGGTGCTAACTATCAGATTCCTATCGAAGTTGCTCCATCTCGTCAAATGGCTCTTGCTATGCGTTGGTTGCGTGATGCAGCTCGTAAGCGTGGTGAAAAATCAATGGATATTCGTTTAGCGAATGAAATGATGGAAGCTATTGAAGGCCGTGGTGCTGCGATGAAACGTCGTGAAGAAACTCACCGTATGGCTGAAGCTAATAAAGCTTTTGCTCACTTCCGTTATTAATATTTGGAGAGTAAGCTAAAATGGCTAGAAAAACCCCTATTGAAAGATACCGTAATATAGGTATCTCTGCGCATATTGATGCAGGTAAAACTACAACTACAGAACGTGTATTGTTCTATACTGGTGTAAGTCATAAAATTGGTGAAGTACATGATGGTGCTGCAACAATGGATTGGATGGAGCAAGAACAAGAACGTGGTATTACTATTACTTCAGCAGCTACAACAGCTTTCTGGAGTGGTATGGATAAAAGTTTTCCAGAACACCGTGTAAATATTATTGATACACCTGGACACGTTGACTTTACAATTGAAGTTGAACGTTCTATGCGTGTATTAGATGGTGCTTGTATGGTTTACTGTGCTGTTGGTGGTGTTCAACCTCAATCAGAAACAGTATGGCGCCAAGCTAATAAATATAAAGTTCCTCGTATTGCATTTGTAAATAAAATGGATCGTCAAGGTGCTAATTTCTTCAAAGTTTACGATGGGATTAAATCTCGTCTAAAAGGTAACCCAGTTCCTATGCAAGTGCCAATTGGTGCTGAAGAAAACTTCCAAGGCGTTATCGATTTAGTAAAAATGAAAGCAATTGCTTGGGATGAAGCTTCTCAAGGTATGAAGTTTGAATACGTTGAGATTCCTGCTGATTTAGTAGATACTTGTAATGAGTGGAGAGCTAAATTAGTTGAGACTGCTGCTGAAGCAAATGAAGATCTAATGAATAAATACCTTGAAGAAGGTGAATTAACAGAAGCGGAAATTAAAGCTGCAATTCGTCAACGTACGATTGCATGTGAAATTATTCCTATGTTCTGTGGTTCTGCATTCAAAAATAAAGGTGTTCAAGCGATGCTTGATGCTGTTATTGAATACTTACCTTCTCCTGTAGATATTGAAGCTGTTAAAGGTGAAAACTCTAAAGGTGAAATTGAAACTCGTGAAGCTTCTGATGATGCTCCATTCTCATCTTTAGCATTCAAACTTATGACAGATCCTTTTGTGGGTCAATTAACTTTCTTCCGCGTTTACTCGGGTGTTGTTAAATCAGGTGATACTGTTTATAACTCAGTAAAAGAGAAAAAAGAACGTATTGGTCGTATCGTTCAGATGCATGCTAATAATCGTGAAGAAGTTGAAGAAGTTCGTGCTGGTGATATCGCTGCTGCTATCGGTTTAAAAGAAGTAACTACTGGTGAAACTTTATGTGCTGTAGGTCAAGAGATTACATTAGAGCGTATGGAATTCCCAGAGCCTGTAATTCATATTGCTATTGAACCAAAAACAAAAGCTGACCAAGAAAAAATGGGTCTTGCTTTAGGTCGTCTTGCAAAAGAAGATCCTTCATTCCGTGTAAAAACAGATGAAGAAACAGGCCAAACAATTATCTCTGGTATGGGTGAATTACACTTAGATATTATTGTTGATCGCATGAGACGTGAATTTAACGTTGAAGCTAATGTTGGTGCTCCTCAAGTTGCATATCGTGAAACAATCCGTAATACTGTTGAAGTAGAAGGTAAACACGTTAAGCAATCTGGTGGTAAAGGTCAATATGGTCACTGCTGGATTCGTTTAGAGCCATCTGGTGAAGGTAATGGTTATACATTCCTTGACGAAGTAACTGGTGGTCGTATTCCTCGTGAATTCATTCCTTCTGTTGATTATGGTATTCAAGGCGCAATGAAGTCTGGTGTTGTAGCTGGTTATCCAGTTGTTGACGTTAAAGTTGCGGTATTTGATGGTTCATATCATGATGTCGATTCATCTCAATTAGCATTTGAGCTTGCAGGTTCAATGGCATTTAAAGAAGGTATGCGTAAAGCAAATCCAGTTCTTCTTGAGCCAATGATGGCAGTTGAAGTTGAAACACCTGAAGATTATATGGGTGATGTGATGGGTGATTTATCATCTCGCCGTGGTATTATCCAAGGTATGGATGATGATGATTCTGGCGGCAAAATAGTTCGTGCAGAAGTTCCGCTTTCAGAAATGTTTGGTTATGCTACTGATTTACGTTCTAAGACTCAAGGTCGTGCAACGTATTCTATGGAATTCAAACATTATTCAGAAGCGCCTAAACATATTGCCGATGCAATTGTTAATAAAAAATAATTACTGTGTTTATGGGGTAATAACGTTGTTAAAACATTCCTCATGTACTAATTAGTACATGTCGGGATGTTTTGCCTAGTTCTTGCCTCCATATACTTGTAATTTGGGATTTTGATTTTAAAAAATATTAAACAAAAAAGTAATAATAAAATTCTTTGATTATTACAGCCTTTGAAGGAAATAAAAATGGCAAAAGAAAAATTTGAACGTACGAAACCGCATGTGAACGTTGGAACAATTGGTCACGTGGATCATGGTAAAACTACTTTGACAGCGGCTATTACAACAATTCTATCTAAAAAATTTGGTGGT
>JAQUVM010000159.1 GCA_028693355.1 Burkholderiales bacterium | reverse complement strand
GTGTGCTCTTCCGATCTTTCAAGCGGGTTTCGTGAATATATTGAGCCTATTGTGGCCGAATTTGGTATTACAAAGGATCACATATTTGCAAATACATTTACCTATGATGAAAATGGTAGTATCAATGGTTTAGATCGTAATAACTTACTTTGCCAAGATCAAGGTAAGGTTATGGTTGTAAATATGATTGGCTTATCTGGAGAAATTTGGGCTGTTGGTGATGGTATTACAGATTATGAAATATGTAAATACAATGCCGCTAGTAAGTTTTATGCTTTTACAGAAAATGTTGAACGTCCATCAGTTGTAGCTAATGCCGATGTTGTTATTAAGAGTTTTGATGAATTATTATATATTCATGATTTACCTCGCGCCATTTCTTATCCTCGTAATCGTATTAAGATTTTACTTTTGGAAAATGTACATCCCAATGGTATTAAACTACTTGAAAAAGAAGGTTATGCTGTTGAAACTATTAAAGGTAGTTTAAACGAAGATGAATTATGTGCAAAAATTAAAGATGTTGCAATTCTTGGTATTCGTTCAAAAACAATGGTAACTAAAAAAGTATTAGATTCAGCTGAACGCTTGTTATCAATTGGATGTTTTTGTATCGGCACTAATCAAGTTGACTTAGATTATGCAACTAAAAAAGGTGTATGTGTCTTTAATGCTCCATATAGTAATACTCGTAGTGTGGTAGAGCAAGTACTAGGTAGTATTATTATGCTTATGCGAAAAGTAATAGCAAAAAATGCTAAGCTACAAAAAGGTCAGTGGGATAAATCAGCAGATGATTGTTTTGAAGTACGTGGAAAAAAACTTGGTATAATTGGTTATGGAAGTATTGGTTCTCAACTATCAGTATTATCAGAAGCATTAGGTATGCAAGTATTTTACTATGATATTACAGAAAAGTTACAATTAGGTAATGCTCGTAAATGTGATACTTTAGATGAAATGCTATCTCAAGTTGACATCGTAACAGTTCATGTTGATGGACGTAAAAGCAATGCTAATATTATAGGCAGCATTGAATTTGCAAAAATGAAAGATAAAGTAGTTTTTATTAATCTAAGCCGTGGTCATGTAGTTGATATTGATGCTATGGTTGAAGCTGTAAAATCTGGTAAAATTTTAGGTGCTGCAGTTGATGTATTTCCATATGAGCCAAAAAATAATCAAGAAGAGTTTATTAATCCATTGCGTGGCTTTGATAATGTGATTTTAACACCTCATATTGGTGGTAGCACAGAAGAAGCACAATTAAATATTGGTGAATTTGTAGCTCGTCGCATGATAAACTATATAAATGGTGGAGATTCTACGCAAAGTGTAAATATGCCTAATATTCAGCTTCCTGAATTACGTAGAGCTCATCGTCTTATTCACTTACATCGTAATACTTCTGGCGTCTTAGCTCAGATAAATAATACATTAGCACAACATAATGCTAATATATTAGGTCAGTACTTAAAGACTAATGAAGAAGTTGGTTATGTAATTAGTGACATTGATGTGGAATACGATAAAGAAGTAATTAATGCATTAAAGAAAATAGATGGTACTATAAAGTCTAGAGTTCTTTATTAGGTTGCATACTAATTTGAGCTATATGCATCTTACCTTACAAAAATTATCTAGAGTAGAATTCCTGTGAATACAGGAATTCTACGAATTTGGACTGAGTATTTTAGAAAACTATTTTGTAATAACAGTACTGTAATATAAGTAGCTATCTATCAATAAAAATGGCATAATTCTTAACCTTGAATACAATAAAAACAGTATTAGCATAATGAATAGCTGATCTTGGATTATTATCTAATAATCTTCGAGTATTTTGCTTATGCAAACTTTTTTGTATTTGAGTTTTGGTATTTTTAAGATGATGTAGATTATATAGTATTGGATTATATTGTTTAAGTAATGATGTTATGTCAACAATGTTTCGCAAGATTTAATTCTAGAAGAAATAAATTATAACAGTGTGTTGTAAATAGTTTTATGTTTTTTGTCAGGGCTGTAGATGAAATTATCTTGTAGAATTATATTATTAATTAGTGCTGTGTTAATTGTATCATGCGGGGTGCAAAGTGCTACTCCATCCGATACCCTGCAGATTGATAGTACTGCAATAGTACCAGTATTGAATAATCAAGCAACTACATCTGTAGTATATATTCATAATAATAGTGCAAATAATATTGATAATATAAGCTATACAGTAGTGGATAATTCAGGAAGTTCTACAAGCAAGTTTAGTGTTAAGCAAGACTCATGTCAAAGCATTGCCGCTAACTCTAGCTGTGCATTAGAATTTACTACTCCAAAATTATCTACAGATAACAGAACTGTCCAAGGCTCATCTCTAATTAAAGCTGTTTATGATAATAAAGGCATATTAAGCAAAAGTGAACAGATTATTAATTATGCTATAAGACCAGCACCTAACGGTGGAGAAATTGGAGTATCTCATGATGTAGATTATGGTAATAGCCAGTTTAGAGTAATCTATCTTTATGCAGCAGCTGGTAGCTATGATTTAAAGGAGTTCACTAGCACTAACAAAAACATCAAACAGATCAGCAAAAGTAGCCAAATTTTAAACGCTCCAGAAGTAGTAGCGATCGAATTAGCTGCTAATAATCAGCAAACACAAAGCACAGTTCTTCGAATGGATTACACCAATAATACCAATCAACAAGCTAAAAATTTATCGTTTAATTTAACCGTAAATCCGATTGCCAATGG
>JAQUVM010000060.1 GCA_028693355.1 Burkholderiales bacterium | reverse complement strand
CTACTGGATTTTATATACTGACTATAATTATTCCTTAGTTGGTAGTCCTAATCATAAATATCTATGGATATTATCACGAACAGAAAATCCTGAATCAGCCGATATCAACAAATTACTAAAAATAGCAACACAGCAAGGTTTTGATATAAGTCAGCTACATTATAATAAAATTACTCTAGAATCTAAATAGAGTAGAATTAAATAAAAATAACTCTACTTTATTATAGATTAATCTATAACTATAATCGACTGAATTAACATCATAATCGATTAATCAGATGGTTTTATTAAAAGAAGATATTGTTATTTATCTGTGTTTGGATCAATCACTGTAATGAAGGTATTACCTTTAGCTACAATATTATAATTTTTAGCATATTGTGATAAGGTTGAGCATTTTACGAGCGGTTGATTATTAACGCGAGTTACTTTACACTCACCGATTTTGGCATGTTTGGAACTAAATACTTCAATTTGAGCGTTATCTAGTTTGTGATCAAATAATAATTTTAGTTCTTGAGTATATGGTTTGCAATTATAATATTTTCCAGATTGAGTACAATTCATTATTGAGTTAACCAGACTCAGGTTTTTTATTATAAAAGATAGCCCATCACTTTCATTTTTTACTGGAACAAGATTACGTATAATTAAATTGTCAAATCCAGTTGGTACGATTGCCAAATTAACCAAATTATTATATTGTTTTTTAATATTTAAAGAAACTCCACTTTCACAATCTACAGTTAAATTACCACCACGAGCAATTTTTGCAAATGTTCTGGTATCAACTGGAGTTTTACAATATGGTTGGAGCTTAATTGTAGTGGCTAAGCTTCCGTGATAGTTTAATGTATTACAATCAAAATCATCGCCGCGAGCATTGAGTGAGTATAAATTATTATTAAGTTCTTTTAATGGAATTAGATCTTGTGTATAACGTTCATAAAGCACATCAAATTTAGAGTAATTTAATGATCCATTATCAGTTTTATCAAAACTCACATAGTTATCAATATAAATATCACAATTAGCAAAAGCAGAGCTTATACTTAGACAACTTAAAGCAAATAATAGCTTTTTCATGATATAAATCCTTTTAAAAATATTTCTATACTATATAGCATTATGGGTTTCTTTTATAACTTAAATCATTTTAATTAATTCTTTAAGATAAGTTTTATTAACTTAACTAAATCCTAAATATCTAAAGAGATAAGTGTCATTGTTTAAAATTAGGTTTAGTTACATGATATTAAATAATGTATACAAATTTCTGCCAAATACAATTATATTCTATTTGGCAGAGATTGTCTAGTTTTAGCTTTAGTGGTGGTTTAAATGAACATACTAATGATTTAATCAGATGCTATTTCCCAAAAAAACTAACTTTGGTAATATAAACAATTAAGAAGTGCAAAAGGTTCAGGATATATTAAATAATAGCCCCAGAAAATCATTAAATTATTTAACACCAAACGAAGTTTTAAATAAAGACCAGTCTAAGGCTTATAAAAAAAATCGCTGCTTAATTATATAATGGGCAACCTCTTTAATAATATATATGGTACAATTCGATTATAGGTGCAATGGGGTGCCTATACCCACCAAAGAGGATCTCACCCACAAAAACAACAAATATACTTCATTGTAATTATTGATTTTACTTTTATATATGCTAAATATGTGGGTTATTAGCGGATAATTATATAGGAGTCAAACATGAATAATTTATCCAGACCATTTTCCCTTAACGAAGCTAAAATTCAAGCACAAATTTTATTAAAAACAATATCTTCATCAGATCAAAATTTGTCCCAGCAAGCGCAAAAGCGTCTAAGTAATTTACAATTTTATGATCTGCGGAGAATTCAATTAAAACATACATTGGCTGTAATTGCTAATGAGTATGGTTTTTCTTCATGGCTAAATCTCAAAAACTATTTTTCACTTACAGGGTTAACTAAATTTAATCCCAATGGTGGCGGATTTTTTAATCAATGGTTTAGTTCGTATTTAGACGCTAAACAAATGTTACAAAAAACTGGCGGCTATCTTTTACCATATAAAAACCAATTTTTTATATGTGAATCAGGGTATATTGAATATCTTGGTTTAGATAAACTGGCCTCAGACTGGCATAATTGGATTGAACCTGTTGATATAGACGCATGGCAAAGGCTTAATGATTTATATGTAAAGGGAATTAGTCATGACTAAACCTTTACCACAAAATAAATTATTAGAAGGTATTTTTAAACCTTGGAGCGCTGAATCAACCATAAATGATTTAATTGTAATTGGCGAAATTCCACGCGAGTTAAATGGAACATTTTTTCGGAATGGCCCAAATCCACAGTATGTATTTTCAGATAAGTATCACTTTTTTGGTGGTGATGGCATGATACATGCACTTAATTTTAAAGATGGGCAAGTCAGCTATAAAAATCGTTGGGTTAGAACAAATAAGTTTAATCTTGAACGTGAAGCAAGACGTAGTTTATTTGCTGGATTTCGTGAATTTGGTAAAAGCGACCCTTCAGTGCAAAATATGCGTGCAGAGACTGCTAATACTAATATTATCAACCATGGTGGCAAATTATTAGCATTGCAAGAAGCAAGTTTACCCTATGAGATAAATATAGATACATTAGAAACAATAGGAGTTACTTCATATTTTGAAGCGCTTAGAAACTCTATGACGGCGCATCCCAAGATTGATCCTGTGACTGGGGAGCTAATTTCTTATAGTTATATAAATCCAATTGAAACCGAATATATTTATTATTATGTCGCGGATAAGAATAGAAATATAACTAAATGTGAAAGAATTAACATCCCATATTTAAGCCTATTACACGATTTTGCCATTACTAAAGACTATGTAATATTTCCCTTATTTCCATTAGTTATGAGCTATCAACGTATGTTTAATGGTGAAGATTTATATAAATGGGAACCAGAGCGTGGATCTTACTTTGGAATAATACCTCGTAATGGTAATAATAATGATGTAATATGGATACATGTACCAGAAGCTAATTGTTTGTCAATTCATACAGTTGCTGCATATCAAGAGGGAGATTTGATTATATTAGATACTATGCTTGCAGATAATATTCCAGCTGGTGCAAATGGATTTACAGCAGATGCAGACTCATTTCCCAATTATTTAACCCGATGGATATTTGATTTAAAAAGTCAGTCTTTACTCAGTAAAACTGTATTGGATGACATGGCTGGAGAATTTCCACGCATTGATGATAGATTTATGGGTATTAAATATAGACATGTTTATATTGCTGCCACATTACACTCAGATTGGTTCGGGTATATATTTGATGCAATTGTTCATTACGATTTAATTAGTAATAAAAAGCAGGTTCATGACTTTGGTGCGGGTAATATGCCAGCTGAACCAATTTTTGTACCACGTAATTCCACAGCTTCAGAGGGGGATGGGTTTTTATTAACTTATGTCTACCGAGAGAAAGAAGATAGAAGTGATTTAGTGATTCTAGATGCGTTAAATGTTGATCATGATCCGTTGGCAATTATACAAATACCGCATCGAGTACCGTTTGGCTTTCATGGGTTATGGGTACCTCTAAACCTATAAGTAATAAATAAAAAATCACTCTAAAAGAGTGATTTTTTATTATTCTTATCAAACTAAATTAAGCCATAGCTTTAATTTTAGCAGATAATTTGCTCTTATGACGAGCTGCTTTATTCTTATGAAAGATGCCTTTACGAGCAATCTTATCAATTGTAGATTGAGCAGAAACGAATTCAGTTTTAGCTGCATCTTTATTACCAGCAAGAATTGCTTTTAATACTTTTTTAATTGCAGTACGGAATTCTGTACGTAAAGAAAAGTTTGCATCACGACGAGCTAGTGATTGACGCGCGCGTTTACGTGCTTGAGCTGTATTAGCCATTTATATAAATCCTTTATTTAAACATGTATCAATTTTTTCGGTGAGGATCCGAGGTTAAAATTAATTACGAGACACTGGGATTATTTTACCACAGTTACTTAGCATTTGATTTAGATTTTTTCACTAAATAACATATACTAAGCACAAAAACCCAAACTGGCATTAAATATGCTGCAAATTTCATGTCTTCCATTTGTGTCATGATAGCAATTACCACAACTAAAACAGTAAGAGCTAATATATTTGCAAATGGAAATAATGGCAATTTATATTGGCAATCTTTAACTTGACGTCTAAAAAACAAATGGCAAATTAGTATAGTACTCCATGTAACTATAATAGACGTTGTTGCAATTGCTATTAGATACATTATAGCTGTTTTTGGAAATAAGTAGTTTAAAACCACAGCAATAGAAATAATAATACAAGTAGCAATAACTGCTTTATAAGGAATTCCTTTACTATTATTACAAGCTAAAAATGCTGGGGCACTATTTTGTTTGGCTAAATTACTTAACATCCGAGCAGCTGCGTATAAACAACTATTAAAAGCGGATAATGCTGCTGTAATTGCCACTACATTCATAACCATTGCCGCAGATTGAATACCTATCTTTTGAAATACATCAACAAATGGGCTTATTTCTGAAGATAATTTGCTCCATGGATATAAACAAATAATTACGGCTAAAGTACCTATATAAAAAATAACAATTCTAAATATTACACCGCTAATTGCACGAGGGACACTTTTTTGAGGATTATCGGCATCAGCTGCGGCTATCCCAACAAATTGTGTACCGCCGAATGAAAATACCACGAGAACCATAGAGAAAAGAAACCCTTGCATACCATGAGCAAAAAATTGATGATTAAAGCTTTGTGATATATTTATCATACTACTTGCATGAATCACTGGATTTGCAATCATTAGGTAAACGGCAAATAGAATCATAGCTACAATAGTAACTACTTTGATACCGGCAAACCAAAATTCAAACTCACCAAATAATCCAACATTTATAATATTGATTAAAAAGAATATACCAAGAATAGCAGCTACTATTATCCAATGCGGAAAGCTTGGAAACCATATGTCCAAAAAGAATGTAACAGCTGTTATCTCAAGCATACATACAATTGTATATTCAAACCATGCATACCAACCAGATAAAAAACCTAAATAATCACCAACATATTTTTGTGCATAATAACTGAAAGCACCAGAATTAGGTTCATGAACCACCATCTCACCCAAAGCTCGCATAATAATATACATTACAATTCCACCAATTACATATGAAAGTAAAATAGATGGCCCGGTGATTTGTATTGATTTAGCAGCACCAAAAAATAATCCTGTACCGATTGCTCCGCCAAGAGCTATCATTTGAATATGACGATTTTTTAATTTCATTTATGATTTCTTTTTAGTTAAAAGGTAGAATATTGATAAAATAAATAGCCAAATAGGTGTAACAATCACACTCCAGCGCATGTCATCAATCCACAACATGATAAACATCACAACAGCTAAAAAGAACATTGCAAATACATTGCTATATGGAAATAGTATTTGACGATAGCTAATTTTGCTAATGTCAATATGTTTTCTAAAGTTTATTTGTGTGATTAAAATAATCATCCAACAAATTATAATTGAACAAGTCGCAATTGTCAGTAAATACATAATAGCTTTTTCAGGAAAAATGTAATTTACTGCAACACTGATTAACACCATAAAACTAGTAAATAATAATGCTTTGCTTGGAATATTTGATTTATTAGTCTTAGCAAGTATTGCTGGGGCAGAGTTATTTCTTGCTAAACTGTACAAAATACGTGAGGCTGCATATAAACAACTATTAAAAGCTGATAATGCAGCTGTAATTGCAACAGCATTCATAACCATTGCAGCACCATTAATACCGACTTGTTTAAACACATCTACAAATGGGCTTACATTAGCATCTAGCTTCTTGAAAGGGTATAAACAAACAATTGCAACCATAGTTAAAACATAAAATAATATAATCCTCACAACTACACCACGAACAGCTTGAGGGATACTTTTTTTGGGATTTTCAGCCTCACCAGCTGCAATTGAAATAAATTCTGTACCACCAAATGAAAAAGTGACAATAGCGAGTGAAAATAAAAATCCTTTGAGTCCGCTAGCAAAAAACACATCTAAGCTTTGATATGTTTGTATGTTTTCTACTGCATTAGCATGAATACGCGGATTAAATACGACTAAATAAGCACTAAAGAAAATCATTGCCATGATAGCTAAAACTTTAATACCAGCAAACCAAAATTCAAATTCACCAAACATTTTTACGCTAATAAGCTGTATTGATGTAAAAATAACTAATAATCCTAAACAAACTGCCCAATGCGGTAATCCAGGTATCCAATAATCAAGAAAAAATGTCACAGCAGTTAATTCAACCATGCAAACAACTGAATACTCAAACCAAGCATTCCAACCTGCGATAAATCCTGTATATTTATTTACATAACTTGAAGCATAATCACTAAATGCTCCAGATGATGGACTATAAACAGTCATTTCACCTAATGCACGCATAATAATATAAATAACTAAACCACCAAGTAAATATGACAAAATAATCGATGGACCAGTGGATTGAATAGATTTAGCAGCACCAAAGAATAGACCCGTTCCAATTACGCCACCTAAAGCAATCATTTGTATATGACGATTTTTAAGCTTATTATCTAATTTATTATTGTTGTTCATTTAATCCCCGTTGGAAATAGAAGTTTTTAATTGCATAAGCAATACTTAAAATCGTTAACCAAATTGGAGCAATTATAATCGCAAAATGAAACGATGGCATTTGATACATTATTATTATTACAGTAACTAAAAATATCGCAGCGATTATTGAACTAGCTGGGTAAAATAATGCTTAGTATGTACTTTTGATAGTAGCTTTTTGTTTAAACTTATAGTGAGTATAAAGAATTGTCAACCAATTAATTATAGCTGCAATTGTAGCTACTGATAATAAAACATTAAATATTTGTTTTTGGAAAAAGTAATTTAGTAATACTGTTAATCCAATACAAATAATAGAAAAGAAGATTGCAAATACGGGAACTTTATTTTGACTTGATTTAAATGAAAAGATGCTTGGAGCATTATTTTGTAAAGCAAGATTACTCATCATACGGGCAGTTCCATATATTCCACTATTTAACGATGATAAAGCTGCCGTAATAGCTACTAAATTCATTAAACTAGCGGCTTTGGCAATACCAATTTGGCTAAATACATCTACAAATGGACTTATATTGCCATTAATTTGATTCCAAGGATATAAACACATCACAATAGTAAGAGTAGCAATATAAAATAGGATAATTCGGAAAATAATACCATTAATAGCCATTGGTATTGTTTTTTGTGGGTTTTCTGTATCACCAGCAGCAATACCAACTAATTCGGTACCACCAAATGAAAACACCACAACGACAAAAGAAAATAAAAATCCATTAATACCGTTAGCAAAAAATCCGCCATTACTCCAGAGATTCTCAATATTTGAAACGCCTTGAGTATCCGTATTATTAAAACCTAAAATATATATACCAAATATAAGTAAACATATAACAGTTATAACTTTAATACCAGCAAACCAAAATTCAAATTCACCAAAAAATCTAACATTTAATAAATTAACAATAGTAAAAACTACAAGAACTACAAGAGTAATTATCCAATGTACACTACTAGGAAACCAATAGTCCATAAACATACTAGTTGCGGTTAATTCCAGCATACAAACGATAATGTAATTAAACCAATAATTCCACCCTGAAACAAATCCAGCATAATTACCAATGTATTTATATGCATAGTAACTAAATGATCCAGAACTTGGCTCTGCAACAGACATTTCTCCTAATGCTCTGACAATTATATACATCATCACGCCACCAATTGCATAGGCAAGAATTATTGATGGTCCAGCTAGGCGAATTGACTCACCAGTTCCAAAGAAAAAACCAGTACCAATGGCACTACCAAGAGCAATCATTAAAATATGACGCTTTGTTAATTTATTATTCGTCATATTAATATACCTAGTTCTGAGAATATTGTAGGAGTATCTTGTGGTGGCATCTTATTAGTGCCAACATATATTTTGCGATAAGTTTCTGATTTATGAAAATCGCTACCAACACTTGCAAGTAGTCCAAACTGTTGGCACAGTTTTGCCATTTCAATTTCATCTAATTGAGAGTGCGAACTGCTGACAACCTCAAGACCTCTTCCACCAAAACCTTTAAACTCTTCAATCAAACGAATTAATTTTGTACGAGTAAAATTATAACGAGCAGGGTGTGCTATCACAGCAATGCCACCGCTATTTTTTATCCAAGTTACAGCATTTTCTAAGGATGTCCATGTTTGTGCTGCATATCCTGGTTTACCTGGTGCTAAATACTTACTAAATGCATTACTAGCTTTTGCATAATCATTGTCAACTAACCATTGATTAAAATGAGTCCTGCTTAATGCTTCGGGATTTTTACAATAAGACATTGCGCCTTCAAAAGCACCATGAATACCAACTTTAGCTAAATTAGCTGCAATTTTTCTTCCGCGCTCAATCCTAGAAGCTCTAAGCTTATTTAATTCTTCAACTAGTGTTTGATTATTTTCATCGACATTTAACCCAACGATATGAACTAAATCACCTCTATTCCATGTTACTGAAATTTCTACGCCTGCGATTAATTGTAAATCTAGAGTTTTTGCAACTTCACGAGCTTCTTTGATTCCATTTACTGTATCATGATCAGTTAGCGCTAAATATTTACCACCATTTTCTTTGGCTTTGGTTAATAATTCAGTCACACTCAAGCTACCATCTGAATTAGTAGTGTGAGAATGCAAATCTACAGGGATCAAATGTTGCATAGTAAAATTTCTTAAAAAAAATTATTCCGTAATGATAAATCATTACGGATAAAAACTCTAGTTATTTTTAGTTTAATTAAACTCTTTCGCCATTTCAAGGGTTCTAGCGTAGCAATTATGCATCGCTTCATTAATTATCTCATGAAGCTCGTGTTTTTCAAAGGTTAATACCCCTTGCTCGGTTGCTCCTTTTTTTGAAGTAACTCTTTGCCTTTGCTCACTAATCGGAGTTTCTAGATTTGCGGTTAATAATGCAGAGCTGCCCGCAACAACTTGCTTAACCAAATCAGTAGCTTCCTTTTCTGAAAAACCAAAACTATTCACAGCAGAACTAATCATACCTTCCATAAAATAATATATAAAAGCAATTGAACTACTACTAACAGGAACAATTTTATCAATTATACCTTCAGAATCAGCTAAATGAACTAGTCCTATATTTGCAAAAATACTTGTTACAAGTTTTTTTACATCTACAGAAATTTCAGGAGTAAAATATATTGCAGTAATTCCCTTTGCAATGCTGCTTGGCGTATTTGGCATAGTACGAATAATTTTAGTATTATTTGCCCATTCTGATATATTCTTTATAGTTACTCCAGCCATCACAGAAATCAATGTACAATTTTGTAATTTACCGTGCAAATTTAAACATGTTTCTTTTGCATTTTGTGGTTTAATAGAAAGAAATACAATATCGTCATTATTTGGCAAATAATCTAACTGTGTAGAAAACTCAATCTTTGGATAGGTATTTTTTAATCGTGCTAATTTTTCTAAATTTCTTTGTATTACATAAATTTGTATACTCTCATCACTTACTAAACCTGCAAATATAGCTTCTGCCATATTTCCGCCACCAATAAAAATAATTTTTTGTTTAGACATTTCTAGCTCCAAAAATTTTGCTACCTATACGTACCATCGTGGCACCACACTCAATTGCTACTAAATAATCGTTTGACATTCCCATTGATAGTTCTATTAAATTAAACCCATTTTGATTTAATTGATCTTTAATTTGTGTTAATCGATTAAACTGAGTCTTAAGAACATTTTTATCACTGGTATTGCTTGCCATCCCCATTAAACCTTTTAATTCTATATTTTGGAGATTTTTAATATATTTTGCAAGAGATAAAACTTCATCAAATGAATGTAGGCCATGTTTATCCTCTTCATTACTAATATTAACTTCAATCAAAATATTTAACTTATCCATATTTTCTCTGCATTGATTAAATAATTTAGCGTGAGACTCTTTAGATAAACCATGAACCCAAGACGCATATTTAGCAATTTGCTTTATTTTATTACTTTGAATATTACCTATAAAATGCCACTCTATTGGATATTGTGATAACTCTTGAGCTTTTTCAGCCAGCTCTTGAGGATAGTTTTCACCAAAAGCAACCTGCCCATGATTATGAGCAATTAAAATATCCGAGTAAGGGAATTTTTTACTAACTGCAATTAGCTTTACATCTTTTTCTTTTAATTTTATTTCTTGATTTATTAAATTAAGGTTTGCAAGTATATTTATCATATATATTTATTAAGTTACAAGTTTATATTTAAAGATAATTATAGCTTATTTATTAGCTTAATTTTCAAAATTTGTAAGTTAGAGACGGACATTGTATTATTATTAATGCAACATCTAACCTAACTTAATAAATAAATCCACATCAGACAGTTAAACCATATCAATGAAATTAAGTTGCTTATATTATCAAACTCATACCTTTAAAAATACTTTTTATATTAAGTTAACTACTGTTTTTTAACTTTAAAAAACAAAATATTATGAATTAAATTTTAGGAACTAACTTATGAAGAAATTATATATATTAATGTCAATTTTATCTGTTACATCTTATGAGTCCTATGCCGCATCATGTAATATAGCAAGCATCTCATGTTTAAATGGATGTTGTCCAGAAGGAACACCACGCGATAACTACCTAGTTAATCATAAAATTTTTACATTAAGCTCAAATAAAGTAACAAAGCTAGCTGATTGGGTAAGTTATATTGTTGAAGCTAAAAATATTGCAGGCTCAAGCAAAGACAGAATTTGGAATCAGGATCCAAATATTTCTGCAGAAGATACTATGTTACCAGATGATTATGATGGTGCTAATGCCGCATGTGGATACAGTAGAGGGCATCAAGCACCATTAGGAGCGTTTAAAGGGGATAACTTATGGAATAATGTTAACTACTTATCTAATATCACACCACAAATGGCAGAATTAAATAATGGCGTATGGGAAAGATTAGAAACAGCGGAACGTAATCTAACATCTAAATATGCAAAAGTATATGTTGTAACTGGTCCATATTATACCAATGAGCTTATGTGTACATTACCAAACTCTTCGGTAAATACAATAGTGCCAAATGGCTATTGGAAAACTATTTCAGTACTAGATCAAGCTGGAAATAGTCAATCAGTTTCATTTATGATGGGGCAAAACACCAGAGGAACAGCAAAGTATTGCGATCATAAAACCACAATTCAAAATATACAAGATAAAACTAAGTTAAATTTATTACCAAATCGTAGTAATTTTGATAATAAAGAACTTCTAATAGATTTAGGTTGTAATTAGCTTAATCATACATCTAAACTAAAGTATTAAATAATATTAACTTAATTAAGTTAATTAAGTTAATATTATTTATAAAAACTTATCATAAAAAGCACTTCCTTTTTTTGCATATATCTGATCTTAACAATATTTATTTTACTTATAATAATTCATTTTAACTACAAAAGCCACATTCTTACGTTATTTGCATATTAACTATTTGACAAATGCATTAATGTTTGTTACATTATTGTTCGTAAATAGCGTTCACTAAAATAATAAATAATATAAATTAAATTAAATTAAGGAGAGTTGAAATTAATACTATAACAAAAAATCTACTAATATCTTTATTTACTATTACAACCTTGTTTGGTTGTAACAGTGGGAATTCGGCGACTGAAACAAAATTATCTGGTGCTTATGATAATCAATCTAAAATAGAAAAGAGTAGTCATGAATTTTCAAAATTACCTAATCCTATACAAAAATTAGCTTTGGCGACAGTTGGTCTTGAAATAGCAGGCACAAATAATAGCGTTTACAGTTGTACGGGTGTGGCATTATCGCCTTCTACAGTTTTAACTTCAGGACATTGCGTTAATTATCCAATAAAAGAAATTACGTTAGTTACAGATGTTAATGCTAAAAGTTACTATACTAGAGCCACAGTACCAGTTAAAAATATAAAAATCACTCTAAGTTATAATGGAGACGTTGTAGAAAGTGATTGGGCAGTTATTACGTTTCAAAACCTTCCTGAATATACAATTCCAAATTATGTAGAAAATAATGATATTATAACAATGGACGAAATGAAAAATAAGTACATGACAAATTCACAACATAAAGGCGTATTTAGTCTAAAAGACCCTTCGTTTAAAATATATTCTGTAGGATATTCGATACATGCGTATAATAAATTTGGATACAAAGAAGCCACCCAGTTTAATCAATATTTGGGTTTATACACGTCAGAGTTATTATTGATTTAAAAAGGATACTCTGATAATATCTATTTAAGCTTGGTAAATGATTCAAGTAAACAAATTTTAACAGAAAAAGGCGACAGTGGAGGGCCATGGTTTATATGTGATAACAAAGTAACCACCTGCCATTTATTTGGTATAACTAGTGGCTCT
>JAQUVM010000158.1 GCA_028693355.1 Burkholderiales bacterium | reverse complement strand
CATCCATTCCTTGGATAAAAATACTATCATCTTTGGGCGCTTTATCACTGGTACTACTAACCATAATTGGTTTAAACAAAATTTTATCATTGGCTAAGGTGAATATATTGAGTCTATTGGGAATAAGCTCCTCATTAATAGTATTTTCCTTAGGCTTAATAGCATTTGGATTGGCGATTCGTTTAATACCATCCATTCCTTGGATAAAAATACTATCATCTTTGGGCGCTTTATCACTGGTACTACTAACCATAATTGGTTTAAACAAAATTTTATCATTGGCTAAGGTGAATATATTGAGTCTATTGGGAATAAGTGCCTCATTAATCACACTCTCAATCGGATTACTTTTCTTTAGTACTGCGATACTAGCACTTGGAAGTATACCTTTTACAACATTAGCTATAGGGTTAGGTGCAATAGTGGCAATATTAGTGTTATTAGGTCTTACTGCTTTGGCATTAAAAGCCTCTGGTGCCATGCTTGCAATATTAGGATTAGCGATATCGTTTGCAGTTTTTGCAGTATCAATATTCCTATTAGCGACCGCACTACTAGCACTTGGAAGTATACCTCTTATAACATTAGCTATAGGGTTAGGTGCAATAGTGGCAATATTAGTGTTATTAGGTCTTGCTGCTTGGGCATTAACAGCCTCTGGTGCTATTTTTGCAATATTGGGATTAGCGATATCATTTGCAGTTTTTGCAGTATCAATATTCCTATTAGCGACCGGATTAACAATGCTTATTGGAGTAATGACTGTTTCAGCAGCAGTTTTTGCAGCTGGAATGAACGCGATTTCAACCGCAATAATTATAGCAGCTCCGGCAATAATGGCAGCTTTATGGGTCATAGTTGAAGGAATACTATTAATTGTCATTAAATCTATACCATTAGTTGTAGAAGCACTTACAACGTTGATATTGGAGATTTTAAAGGCGATAGATACTATAATACCTCCTTTGATTGAGACAATAAAAAACTTGTTAAATCAATTATTGGAAGCAATAGAAACAATATTTCCTACAATAATTAATACTTTAGTCACATTATTCTTGCAGCTATTTGATGCATTGATAGCAAATATACCAATTTTCGTTGATAAAATGGTTGATCTTTTTGTGACACTTCTTAGAAGTTTGGCAGCTAGATTACCAGAAGTAATGATTGAATTGGCTTTATTAATCGCGGCTTTAGTCGATGGAGCTGTAGCGGCAATAGTTTTATTAGTCCCTAGATTGATAAATGCGGGGTTCGATTTAATCATTGGTTTACTCGATGGTATAGGAATAGCTGTTAAAGAAAGAGCACCGGAATTAAGAGAAACTATTAACAGGTTCTGTAAAAATATTTGGGAGGCTATATTATCATTCTTCAGTATGAAATCACTAATTAAAAAAATGAAGGATATTGGTGGTGATTTAATTGATGGGCTTAAATCAGGATTGAAAGAAGCTGGTGAAAAAATTAAAGGTACTGTTGAAAACGTCGCTAATAAAGTTACTGGATGGTTTAAAAACATATTTGGTATTAAATCACCATCTAAAGTATTTGCCGAAATGGGTATGTTCTTAGATCTCGGTTTAGCCAAAGGTATAAAAGATTACTCTGATTCAGCTTACGATGCTGCTCAAGGTCTTGGTGATGATACGGCAGAGGGTATGGAAAAATCTGGACTCTCAAAAGTATTAACTGATTTAAATAAATCATTAGAATCTGACTTTGATAATGAGGTTGTTATTAGACCTGTATTGGATCTGTCAGAAATTCAAAATGGAAAAAATAGATTATCTAATATGATGTCTGATGTGGATTCTTATGATATATCAGGGTCTAATTTGATAGCAAATAGGACCAGAGATGAAATAAATAGAGACTCTACTAAATTCTCAAATAATTCAAAAGATGGTTCTGGTCAAGGTGTCTCTAATTCCGAAGTAATAAACAATACGTTCCATATCACAGGAGCTAATGCTAAGGATATAGCAGACGAAGTTTCAAGAGTATTACAAATTCAAGTAGATAGGAGAAAAGCAAAATGGGCACTATGATATTCAATGGCTTCTCCACGATAGACGCGGGGGTCGTAATTCAGACCACTCCGGTCTATGAATTCCCATCAAGACGTTCTGAAGTTATACAGATACAGGGAAAAAACGGGGACATCGTAATTGACAAAAACTCATTTAATAATGTTAACAGAGAGTATAATTTAGCATCTGTTTTCAGAAAAAATGATTCGTTTATAGGAAATGTACGCGTATTAGTAGATTGGTTGTCATCTGTTAGTGGATATGCTAGATTAGAAGACTCATATGAACCAGAATACTTTCGCCTTGCAATGTTTAGAGAAGGTGGGCAACTCCCAAATTTTTATGATAAAGCCACGGCTATGGTCGTAAGATTCGAGTGTAAACCACAAAGATTTTTAAAAACTGGAGAAGTAGATATGGAATTTACACGATCTACTCATCCGGATTTAAGTTTTCATAAGATCGAAAACCCTACCAAATACTTAGCACTACCAGAAATAAATGTAACTGGTGGGGTTGTTTCTATAGAATTAAGAAGTGGTGACGATTACAATAACCCAGATAACACAACTATGTTTACAGTAACAGATGATACAATATTAGAAAAAGTAACAATAGATTCGGATATTCAAGATGTATATACAGCTTCATCTTTTCTGAATAATAAGGTTGAAGTAACAAATGGATTTCCGAAACTATATCCTGGAAATAATTGGATTAAAATAACA
>JAQUVM010000157.1 GCA_028693355.1 Burkholderiales bacterium | reverse complement strand
ATTAAAGTTAATTGATTATTAACCATATTGATATGTAATGTACAGCCGCCACTATCTTGCCAAACTCCAAAAACTTCAGGTGTAATTTGTTTAAGTCTCTTGTTTCTTTGCTCGCACGAAGTTAACATTAATACAGTAATAGATATCATCAAAATATATTTAAAAAAATCTTTCATAACCACTAACTTTCATTGCATTTGATTCAAGGTGATTATTTTACTATAATATGTTAAAATAGCGCCATTATTGCTTTTAATTTCTTTTAAAGAAAAATACCATGGAAAAGATTTTCGGTATTGCTATGTGTATCATATTTAGCTTACCTATTATAGTTACGTTACTTTTTTGGAAAAAAAGTAGACGTGATAAAAAACAAGATATACAGTAAATTTTAAATTCATCAAAAAGATAAACTCGCATGAAAATAAAAATAACAAGTAAAAAAATAATTTTAAGTACGATAATGAGTATTGTGCTTTCTATTATTACTCCGATCACTGCATTTGCTGATGAAGATGACCCTATCAATAGTATCGCGACCTCTTCTAGCTCTAGCAATGTTCAAGATGCTAAACCATTGTCAAAAAAATCTCAAGACGCAATAGCTAACATGCTTATGCAATCAGTTAGTCTAATGGGAATTGCGTATAAGTGGGGTGGCAATACACCAACTACAGGGTTAGATTGTAGTGGTTTTGTTCGCTATGTATACCAAAATTCATTAGGAATAAATCTTCCAAGAACAGCAGCTGAACAAGCAAAAGTTGGAAAGCGTATTGGCATTGATAATTTAGAACCTGGTGATCTAATCTTCTTTAACACAAAAAGAGGCTCAAATACTCACGTTGGAATTTATATTGGTGATAATAAGTTTATACAATCCCCTAGAACAGGAGAAAACATTCAAATATCTGATCTAAGTGGTAATTGGCGTAAAAACTTTAATGGTGCAAAACGTATTGTCCAAGAAAATGAAGATAGTGATAACGGAACAGAATTACAAAACTTTCAAAATATAAGAGATGAAGCTCTACCAGTTAGTGCTCGTGCCACTACTAAAAAGCACTCTAAAAAAAGACACGAAGCTAGAGGAAATCGATCAACATCTACTAAAAAAAGTAAATCAAAATCATCTACTAAGAGTGTAAAAAAATCAAGTAATAAATCTTCTAATGCTAAAAAGAAAAAGAAGAAAAAGTCATAATATAAACTATGAATCTAGATAAAATAATTTGGAACAAGCATGATGGCAACTCCATTATTGCTTGTACAGAAAAAATCAAAGTCATGGCAGAAAATTTGACTGAAATACAATCCATAATGCAAGATGCATATGAGGATGCTATTTTAATGGATATATGCCCTAATCAGGTCTTAGAAGAATTTCACAAAATAATTAATACATTACATAACCCATACAAGGATCATAAATAAATATGTTTTCAAAATTTGAGCTCTTTGTGGGTTCTCGCTATATTCGAGCTAAACAAAAAAATAGCTTCGTATCATTTATTTCATTAATTTCCATAATAGGCATTACACTTGGCGTTGCGGCCTTAATTATTGTACTATCAGTAATGAATGGTTTTCAGCGTGAGATTCGCAGCAAAATAATAGGTGTAACTTCACATATGCAAGTAATGTCCATTGGAGATGTTTTTACTAATTGGCAACAAATTGGTGATGAAACTCTAAAAAATAAGCATGTCATTGCTTATGCACCATATATTGATGGTCAAGGACTTGTATCATTTGATGGCAGTGTAAGCGGAATTTTAGTTCGTGGAGTAGATGCTACAGAAGAATCTAAAGTTGATGATGTTACAAATGCTGTTATTGCTGGCAATTTCAAATCTTTAGACGAAAGTGGTTTTAATATTGTTATAGGAAAAACACTTGCAAACTCATTAGGTGCTAGACTTGGAGATAAGATAACAATTATTACGCCAGATGGTCAAATTACACCAGCTGGAATGGTGCCTAGGATCAAACAATTCACTATAAGTGGTATCTTTGATACTCACATGCAAGAGTATGACTCATCGCTGGCTTATATAGGATTAAATCAGGCACAAATATTATTTAAAATCCCAAATGGTGTATCTGGATTAAGATTAAAAGTTGATGATGTTTTACAAACCCAAAATATTAAAAATGAACTGTATAAGACTCTTCCTGGTAATGCTGTAATTCAAGACTGGATTGATCAACATCAAAATTATTTTGCAGCGGTTGCTATGGAAAAGAAAATGATGTTTGTTATTCTAAGCTTAATCATAGCGGTTGCTACATTTAACTTAGTATCGACTCTAGTAATGACTGTAAATGATAAAAAAGCTGATATTGCTATACTCAGAACAATGGGTGCCACAGAAAAAAACATCATGAAAATTTTTATGTTTCAAGGTGGTGTTTCTGGGATCATTGGAACAGTTAGTGGAACAATTCTTGGTACTATAATAGCCTATTTTATCGGTGATATAGTTCATGGCTTAGAAATACTTACACATACTAAGCTAATTTCTGGTGATGTATATATGATTGATTATTTACCATCACAAATTGAATTTAGTGACGTTATTAGTATATTTTCTATTTCAATATTGTTAAGTATTATTGCAACTATATATCCAAGTAGAAGTGCTGCAAAAACTAATCCTGCGGAGGCTCTTCGTTATGAATAATCCAATAATTCTAAGTGCACGTAATATAACTAAGCATTTTAGGCAGGAAGATAATTCTGCATTAGAAATCTTTAATAATATTAATCTAGATATAATGGAAGGAAGC
>JAQUVM010000059.1 GCA_028693355.1 Burkholderiales bacterium | reverse complement strand
ATTTATTCCCCTTGTGAATACTTACATTATTTAATATGATACCTGATGATTATTTAATACTAACATCAGCAGACATAGCACATTTTTACTGAGATAAAAACTTCTGTACACAAAGCCATAATCTCTCTCTTAGCGGTAAATAGTATACTGGTTATCTTACCCAACACGAGGTCAAATTTAACTTTTTTACATCATTTTTTAGCTTTCTTATGCTTTTTAATCAAGAATAACCTAATAATGTAGTGATTAAACAACACAATTACATTGCAAATTATCGTAAAAACACTAAAACTCAGATTCAAAAAAGATTACATGAGCAAAATACACTTCGTATGCTTAATAAAAAAGTAAAGATTAGTGTTTTATTTCCAAATTTAAATCAACAAGCTAATAAAATCAAAGCTGACACTAAGGTTCGAAGAATTTACAATTCACGCCTATATATCTAACATCGTATAAAAAGTTTACAATATTGGTAATTGATAATCTTAAGCATTGCCAACATGTACAACATGCATTTCATAAAAAAGTTTTAAGTAACCGTTCTAAATTCAGTATCAGAGAGTTTGCTAAAAAATATGATCTTGATACAACTACAATTCAACGGTGGTTAAATGGTATTTTCCCTAAAAGAACCAGAAACAGCAAACTATGTATTGAGAGTCTAAAGCAAGATGTGATAATTTATCCTGACGCTTATCAAAGGTAGCGAGCAGAGCATTTACATGTTAGCTGTGGTTGCATTCAGCACAACCTAAATAAGTTAAAGATAACATATAAAAAATACTACGTCACCCCAAGGTAGACGAAGAAAAACGGTTATTATTCCAGAAAAGGATTGAACAGTATAAGCAACAAGGTAGATATATTTGCTATCTGATGAATCAGGCATAACAAGAACTCATGGCCATGCACCAAAATGTAGTCGGTGCTATGACACCCATGATTGGGGATCTAGAGGTAGAATAAACGTTATTGGTGCAATTATTAGTAACATGTTATTTACTGTTGGATTATTTTATTGTACTGTAAACTCAGATGTGTTTGGAGCTTGGTAAGAACGTTATTACTGCCCAGCTTAAAAAAAACCTACAGTGATAGTAATGGATAATGCCTCGCTCCATAAGAATGAACAGCTACTATATGAAATCAGGAAAGCTGGGCACATTATTGAATTTTTACCTCCATACTCTCCTGATTTAAATCCAATAGAACACAAATTGGCTGAAAAGAAAGCTTATCGCAAAAGAATGCGATGTTCAGTTGAAGAATGTTATATGTAACCTTTTTATAAGATGTTATCTATATTTAACTGTAAGAATTAACCAAGATAATGAAAAAGTTTACATTATCTCAAATCAAAAACAAGATAATTCTGCTGAAACATATCGCAAAAAATTGACTATTAAAGCAATGTTTGCCAAGCTTAAAATCAAAGTTCTTAAAGAATCATGAGTTTATTTATGCTAATATCTATCGTATATGGCTATGCTATCAAAACTGGCACTATCGCCAATACAATTAAACCAAGCAAACTTAAAATCCTTAGATGTAGTGACAAGCATAACTCCAGAGCATAATATTTTTCATCGTGGAATTAACTTGTTAAAGATCTTAACAGAGAACTACTTATATTACAGTGCTATTATTGCAAATCAACTCCCTAAAATACTCAGCACAGATTGGCAGAATGCCTTTACTCACAAGCTTTCTACGCCAGTTAGAATTATATCAACTTTTGAATTTTTGTAAGGTACTATGCTCTTTACAATTAGGGTAGAATGCTTGAAATTCACTTTTTAATGCACATGTTGACAAATTTTCATTACTAACTTGGTTAGCTAATTTCTTGTATAAACTTTCTTGATCATTAGGTGCAAGATTACAAATCATATTATAACGCATTGAGATTACTTCAATATAACATAATAACTTAATAAAATCTGCTTTATTAAATTTTACTTTTGCGGTTAATAACAATGGAATTGGTTGAATAATCTTAAACTTGACCAACAAATCAAGAATTGATTTTATTTTACGTTGTTCATCAGAAGAGTATGCTGAACTAGTACATATTTCATTACTAGGATCAAGTAAAGCACTATAATTAAAGCTTTGTGTGTAAAGTTGTGTATATAATTAAAACTTTCTTCTGGGGGTAGATATCTGCACTTTAATGCGTCTAAATAGTTCTGTTTTGGTTGCACTTTTAAAACAACTATTCCATTCATGACGAATAAAGTCACTGAAACTATTTTCATCAATTTGTTCAGTAATTACTATAAAACCAAATACCACATATAATGGCTATCATTTTTTTGTTCAAATTTAATCGCTTGTAAATCTGACAATAAATTACCTCATTGCTCTTCTGTCCATGAGTAATCACGCTAGAATTTTGGCACAACGAATTTTTAGCCATTACCAATTAAATCACTTAGTTTTAATTGATTTGTTGTAAATGGTTGCATATTAACCTCTTTTAATAAGTAGTCCTGATTAGAGCAAACTTAATTATACAATAAACTGTAAAAGCTAAATCTGTATTGGAAATCTATATAGTGATTTTATCATAATTTATTATTTACAAATACCCTTGCAATAGCACAAACTTGTTAAAGAGGACTGTAGTTAAAATATATTTTAAATGAGTATTCTGATTTTAATATTTAAATTAGAATGCTATAATTAATAAGTAATTTTTAGCTTAGACAAAACATTATCCAGATATACTGCTATTTTAGATATTTCATCTAATAAATTATATATTGGTGGCATGATATAAAGTATATTCCCAATATTTCGTAAATATATTCCATTTTTAACTGCTAATTTAAATATTGTATTAACATCAACAGTGTTATAATCTAATTCCATAGCTGCAATGGATCCAATAGCTCGTACATTTAAAATAAAACTAAATTTAGCTTGTAAATTTATTACCATTTCCGATAATTTTTTTTCTGCTAAAAGTACATTATCTAAAATATCTGACTTATATAAATAGTCAAGATAATTATTGGCGACTTTTGCGGCTAATGTATTACAACTATGAGTATGAGAATGATGAAATGCTTTTTTGTGCAGACGATAAATATTACTAATTGATTTATTTACTACTACGGTACTCATAGGAATACTACCCGCAGTTAGGTTTTTAGCAAAACATACAGCATCAGGCTCAAACCCAATAATATCTTTGCAAACAGATAACACGCCAAGCCTACCTAGACCAACCATTATCTCATCGGCAATTATATGAATATCATGTCTTCTAGCTACTATCACTAATTTAGCTAAAAAATCTTTACTGATTATTTTCATACCAGCTGCACCTTGCACTATTGGTTCAAAAATTAATGCAGTAACTAAATCCGATACTTCACCAAAATAATTATCCCAATAATTTTCATCAAAATTACAATCGTGCCAAAGAACATCGTTGCGCCCAGTTACATATGGGATATTTTCAATGAAAATATTATCAGTTAATAATCCAGCAAAATTTTTCTTATAACTATCAATTCCACAAACACCAAGAGTAAAAATTGTTTCACCATGATATGCACCAGATAAGGCAATAAATTTAGAACGCTTTGGTTGATTTTGTAATACTCGACTTTCATAACTTAGCTTCATTGCCATTTCTATAGCGCTACTGCCATCACTGGCATAAAGAGTTTTATCCATCTGAGTAAAAATATTTACCAATTTTGTTGATAAATCTTCAATCACCGCATTCCAAGCATTTGCAGGTATATGATGTTCAAAATTATCTAACTGCTCATAAATACTATTTTTAATTAACTCATGTCCATGACCTAATGGTTTGCACCACCAACTAGACACAGCATCATAAATTTTTTGCTGATTATTTGTTACTAATAAAGAATCATGGGCAGAAATAATTTGAATATTAAACTCATTATCAGGAGTATCGGCAGGCAACCAGGTATGAGCTAATCTCATATAACTAACTCACTAAATTTGGTGGTCGCTATTAAATTACCGCCATAATTTATTTCTGCAAGGCATGGTACATTTAAACTATTTTTTAGATATTCAATATTTTCTTTTTTATACGGCATGTTTGCATCTAAACAATTAGCTATCCAACCAATCACATTTAAATTACGTTGTTTTAATGCATTTAAAGTTAATAAAGCATGATTTAAACAGCCTAACTTTATGCCAACTATTAAAATAATTGGCTCTGACATCTTTTGTAATAAATCAAGATACGTTTCACTTTCATTCAGTGGCACCATTACACCACCAACTCCCTCAATAAAAACATAGCTATTTGCTAAAGATTCAAAAGATGAATGTAAATGAGTTATTAATTCATTTACAGTTAATTTTGTACCATCAATTGAAGCGGCAATATGAGGCGCAATCGCAGGTTTAAAACAAAATGGATTAATTACTTCATTCTCTAATGGATAGCTATTTACATCCATAATTTCTTTTACATCTGGATTCACACTACCGACTATACCTGTTGCAATTGGTTTTAATGCATTACTTAAAATACCAGATATATTTAGATGCTTGACCAATTGACAGCATGCATAGGTTTTGCCAATATTAGTATCAGTTCCAACCACATGAAATATTTTCTTTGTCATAATAACTCCTTTTTTGCAACTATAATTAAATATTGATAGCTTAATGGTAAACCTAAATATACTCTTTGCTTTTCATAAACGATTGTAAAACTCTTAATTTTTTCTTTACCAGATAGCCCTGCTGTACCATACTCTTTACGTGTATTTGTACCTGTTTTTTTAAAGTGATGCATTAGTTCATATACATCAGAAAAATATAGAGTATTTTGCCAAGTTATACTTTCAATAATTTTTAGCCCAGCTTTGGTAATATAACTCTCATAATCCTTTATGGTATCAAAAGTTAAAGTATGTTGATGACTATCAACTTCTTGCCAAGCTATTTGTAGCTCATTTAGACTAGGCTTTACCAATGTGCTTAAAATCACATAACCATTTGGGTTTAAAATTCGATTAATTTCTTTTAGAACTTGGGTCTTATCAGATACCCACTGGATCATAAGGTTAGAAATAATTGTATTTACTGAATTTGATAATATTGGTATATGACTTGCGCTACCATTTATACAGTTTTTATTACCAGACTCTTTCAACATTCCTAAACTTAAATCAAATAAGATTGCATTATCCATAATAATTTTTTGTTGATGCTTAAATGTACCAACACCACTACCTAAATCAAGTACAGTTCCCAACTCATAATACTGTGTAAATTTGGATATTATTTCTAATGCCGAATTTTTTTGAATATCAGCATTAGCTAAATAATTTTTTGCAGCATTAGAAAATTTACGCTTAACCATAGCGATGTCATTTAACATAATAAAACTCTTCTAATATCTTGTTTAATTCATCATAATTTAAAATGCTATGTGTTGAACTGGATAATATATATTTTGTAATATAAGGATTATCAGGAAGTAAATTAGTTTTTGCTAAAATATCATCTGTGGAATTTATTAATAATAATGGTATGCTAATCTTAGATAACTGCTCACGTAAATCTGTATTTTTTAAGAAGTTCATCCACTTTACTAAGTAATTCTTATCTATGCATGTATTTTGCTTAAATTTTTTTGGATTCTTTAGTGGATATGCTGCTAAAGCTGCAAAGTATTCGCAAAATTGCGCCAAACCCAAACTCTCTAATTTAGTAAATAATATCTTATAATCTTTTAGAAAAATACCATTCCATAATGGCTCTGCCATAAAGTATGGTGTTGAATTTAGCATAACTAGTTTCAACGGTAAATGTTTTATCTCTTGATAAACTGAAAGTAAAATAAGCCCACCAGTTGAATATCCAATCAATAATGTTTCTTCTTTTTTACATATTTCCGTAATAATCTGATTTTGAATATTTGCTAAATCGTCATTATTTATATTAATAAAAAGACTATCAGTAAATTTATTTATAAATGGTAAAAGTGGTGTTTCATCAAAGGCAACCCCCCCAATTATTATGACTTTCATATGAATTCTCTTAGTAGATAATGTATTGATTTAACTAATAACTCAATATCAGACTCTGAATGATATGCACTTAAAGAAATGCGAAGCCTTGGGGTATTTAATGGCACTGTAGGATAGATAATCTTACCTATTAAAATACTATCTTCATATAAACTTTGATATACCTTAGCTACTTTATCAGTACTATCTAATAGTATTAATTGAATAGGAGAATTATTACTATCGCGATGAAAAATATTTAGTTCATACTGAGCTGTAAGCATCTTAAAATATTTAATATTTTGCTGTAATTTATTTCTTAGTTGCCCACATTCTGCCGATTGAATAATCTCTAATGATTTGCTACTCGCACTTACTACTGAAGGTGGTAAATTTGTACTAAAAATCTGACTCCGAACTGAGTATCTAAGATATTTAGCTATACTATGATTAGTGCATAAAAATCCACCATGAGAGCCAAAAGCCTTACCAAATGTTCCTAATAAAATATCACAGTCTTTAAAGTCTAATTTAAGCAACTCAATTGTGCCATAACCATTATCACCCAGACAACCTATACCATGTGCATCATCAACAATAAGCAAAATACGTTCAGGGAACTCTTTCTTCAAAGCAAATAATGATGGTAAATCTTTATTTATACCATCCATACTATAAACGCCCTCAGTTATAATCAGATGTAATAAATCATTAGAAATTACTTTTTCACGAATTTGATTTATATTTTCTATATTAAAACGAGTAAATTTTGCACGACTAAATAATGCGCCATCAATATGTGACGCATGGCAATTTTTATCTAACCAAACATATACATTTTCATTTACGAGCTGAGTAAATAAGCTTACATTCATTTGATAGCCGCTACTAAATAACAGCGAGCTTTCATACGACAACCAACAAGCTAATTTTTTTTGTAAGTCATCGTGAATATCAGTATAACCACCAAGAGTTGGAGCTCCTGTACTACCAATCCCATATTCATGAATCGTATCAATAGTGGAATTTTTGACAAGAGAATGACTACTTAAACCAAGATAATCATTACTCTGGTAATTATAAAATAAGCTATTTGCAATTTTAATTTGATTACCACATGAGCTATTACGAATTAATCTTTCTCGTTTATTTAAAATCTGCTGATTCTTTATCTGAATGAACTGCTTCCATGTTTCCATAATTTATACTAGGTTCTTAATCATTTCAAGATCACTATTAGCTTCATTATTTTCTACTGTGAGTAATTTATCGCCAAAGAAGATCGAGTTGGCACCAGATAAAAATAATAAGCTTTGTTCTAATTTGCTTAGCTCATTTCGCCCCGCTGAGAGCCTAATTCTAGTTTTTGGAAATAAAATCCGTACAGTTGCAATCATTCTTACTAATTCATTTTTGTCAAATGGTGTAGTGTTATTTAGCTTCGCACCATCTACTTTCACCAACATATTAATCGGGATAGAATCTGGTATTGCTGGCAATTGATATAATGCATGAATAAATGAAACTCTATCATCACGACTTTCTCCAAGCCCCATAATTCCACCACAGCATACTTTCATACCAACGTTTGCAACATTACTAATAGTATCTATACGATCATTAAACGTACGTGTAGTAATAACCTCTGGATAAAACTCTGGTGAAGTATCAATATTATGATTATAATAATCAAGCCCTGCACTCTTTAATTGCTCGGCTTGCTCCATATTTAAGCTACCTAAAGTTGCACAAGATTCTAAACCATGTTTTTTTATAATTTGAATATATTGACTAATTTTATCTATGGCAGATGAATTTGGTGTACGATAAGCAGCACCCAGACATATTCGCTTTACACCGTGCGACTTAGCCTTTGTAACAGCCTCTTCTATTTCTGAAACAGGTAGAAGTGGATTTAATTTAATTGGACTTTTATTATAAATACTTTGTGAACAATATTTACAATCTTCTGGGCATCCCCCAGTTTTTACGCTAACTAAATGGCATAGTTCTATATCATCAACTGGAAAATTTGTCTGATGAATAACTCTTGCATCGGTAATTAATGCTAAAAGTGGCTTATTATATATTTCACTAATAGTTTCTTTTGTAACCATACTGACCTCATTAAATACATGTCTTATTATAATCATGGCACTATTTAAGCATATATTTATTTAATTATAGTGTAATAGTAACCTAATATCTTATATAATTATGATATATCATATAAATATTCGAATATTATGCATAACAACAAAGAAACTCTATCTAGCTATTGTTTTAATGAAATCAAAAAACTTATTCTAAATTGTAAACTATTACCAAATGAAAAAATAAAAGGTGATTATTTAAAACATGAACTGAATATTGGTCTAAGTCCTATACGTGAAGGTCTATCACGCTTAATTACAACAGGATTAGTAGAATTAGTAGATAATGTTGGTTTTAAAGTTGCAGACATATCATATGAAAAAATATGCGATTTTTATACCTCATACGCCAAATTAGAACAAATGCTATTTTTAGAATCAATTGAAAACCATGATGAGCCATGGGAATCTAAGGTAGTTTCATCATTATACCAATTAGCTAAAATAGAAAACAGTATAACTAAAGCCACATATTCTGAATGGAGTATTTGCAATGATAAATTTCATGAATCTTTAGTGAGTGGAAGCAAATTAAATGAATTAAATAAAACATTTGAACAAATGAATATTCGTAAAAGTTGGTATCACAACCTTGCTTATGGTATAGATAACCACAAGTTAATTAGTATAAGCCATAGAGAACATAACAAGATAGCAGAGCTTGCGCTAAAAAGAGAAAAGGAACTAGCTTGTAATATGCTATATCAACATACCATGCAAGGATTTGAATTAATAATTATTAATTTAAAGAAACATAAACTAATAAACTCTTAACTGTTAATCTAAAGAAATTGGACTTAATCATGTTATATGGTTATAATCGAACAATTTATTCCAATCTTTATTCCCTATATTCCATTTATATATTGTTTATTACATGAAATTTTTATATAATTTTGTTGTTATATCCATTATATAAAAATTTCTGAAATTTAATAACTAGTAATAAATTAATTATTAAAGATAAGAAAATAAAATTTCAACCATAAGATTCAAATAAAATATCTATTTCTATGTGAAAAGGAAAATAAAGTTATGTATATACCTCCAAAATTACCGAAAAGTAAATCTTGCGATACTAGAGCAAATGAAACCTCAATTAAATTATCAAAACCAAATGATTTAATAAAATTCAAATTATTTTCTGAACAAACACAACCAGACATTTTACACGAATCAAGTAAGCAATTATTAAATAAATCATATAATGTAAAAAACCTCATAGAAAGCAAATCATTGGAGGATAACAATACGATGCGTTTGCTTGAAAATTGTATAAATAAAACTGAGATAGAATACTTATCTTCTAACGAAAATAATTATAGATATGCTATAAACGCTTTTGGAACTAGCACATCATTTAAAAATTGTTCTTTTACGGCCCTTGCACCCATAATTGGAGTGACATACCCCCAATTAGTAGATATCATTCCAGAAATTTTGTATGAATTAGATATTAATTTACATGTTTTGCTAAAGATTCAATCAAAAAAAATTTCAAATGAAGAACTTTTACCTATTATGTTAGGAGCTAAGCCTGAAGAATTTCTTTCACTAATTGCTGCAATTAAGCTCAATAAGCTCAATGAATTAACTCAAATTAGGGAAGAAGCTCAAGGAAATATAAATAAACAAAACATGTTAACAATATTTAAAAATCATTTAACACTAGATGGGATAAAACTAATCCTATCTAAAACTGATCCTAATTTAAATATAGAAGTTCATAATATACAAATTAAATCTGATAGTTTTCATAATGGTACAGATAAATTAATGTCACAAATAGATAAAATGATGATGAATAATTTTAGTTGCATATGCCATTTGGGACCACATTTAATATATGGGCAAAAAAATAATAACCGCTTAGAATTTATTGACTTTCAACTAGATAATCCCTTATTTAATAATGATAACATAAAACTGCCAAAAGTAATGTCTGAGCCAACCATGTTTAATATTGAGAAGAAAGCATATATAAGTTTTAAAGATTGTTTGGAATACATATATAGAATGAACAATGGAAAAGAATTTACTATAAACTTGTTGACTGTAAATAAAATTAATGAATTTACCGCAAGTAGAGTAGAGTTATTTAGAAAAGTTAACTTACAGTATGAATAACTAATTGATCTTTACATATATAAGCGTAAATAATAAGGGAAAACCTAGTCTAGCAAAAGCTAAATTTGAAATATCAAGATTTAGCTACAAAATTTTGTTACCTTATGAATCAAACAGAAAATAAATATCAAACAAATATTAAGTTTAAAATTAGTTATTAATAAATTTTGCACATATTCAGGCAAAAATAACCGACAAGGAACTTTTTAAATTAAAAATAAAACTATACTTTATTTTAATTAAATAGATTAAATAACAATAAGCAATTCAATAATTGATTTGCTTATTGTTATTTAAAATTACAACATTTTTGCAAAATTAGCAAATAGCTTCTCACCAGTTTTACTCGATTTTTCAGGATGAAACTGCATACCATAAAAATTATCTTTATTTACCATAGCACTAAATGGCGCACCATAGTTACAGCTTGCTATAGTAGCATTACTAATTGGTGCAAAAAAACTATGCACAAAATATAAATCTTCCGAATTTAAGTCAATACCATCAAGTAAAGGAGATTCTTTCTCACTTGATAAGCTATCCCACCCCATATGTGGAACAATAACTTTAGTATCATCAAAGCGGGTAATTTTGCCAGGAATAATTCCTAAACAATCTACATCACCTTCTTCCGAATAATCAAAAAGTAGTTGCATGCCTAAACAAATACCTAATAGTGGTTTTTTATAGTCACGAATTGCTTCAATTAAATCATCTCGTTTAAAAGCTTCCATAGCGTATGAAGCCGAACCAACCCCTGGTAATAAAACACCATCTGCTGCATTCATAACATCTTTATCACGAGTTAACTCGTAATTAACTCCAACGCGCTCCAAAGCCATTTCTATAGAGTAGAAATTGGCACCTCCACTTGTTATTATTGCTACTTTTTTCATATACTCTTTGTCTTTCAATCATGGACTTTATCATACTTTAAAAACTGCTCTTTATGTACAATTTTACACTGCGTCACATTTTTTATCAGTATTCCTAGTCCACAATCGAAATACTTTTAGTATGTTATAAATCATATATATTCTATAATTATTTACTCGACGTATTTGAGTTATAGGCTAGGAAAGTTATTAATAAAATGTCTTCGATGTGTACAAATTATACATAAGAAACATTTTTTATTAACTTGACAACGTATATAGCTCAAAGACTAAGAGTAAACTAAGAGATCACATCGCAACCCATAAATGGGCGAAGCACTTCTGGCACTGTAATCGAACCATCTGCATTTTGATAATTTTCAATTACAGCAACCAATGTACGACCTACTGCCAAACCAGAACCATTTAGTGTATGTACCAAACGATTTTTGCCTTCAGAATCTTTAAATCTGGCTTGCATACGACGAGCCTGAAAATCCATTACATTAGAGCAAGAAGAAATCTCGCGATATGTATTTTGTGATGGAACCCATACTTCTAAATCATAAGTTTTAGTCGCAGCAAAGCCCATATCACCAGTGCATAGTGTCAATACACGATATGGTAATTTTAATCCTTTTAATACATTTTCAGCGCATTGAACCATCTCTTCTAAAGCCTCAAATGATTTATCAGGATGAACAATATTTACCATCTCAACTTTTTCAAATTGATGCATACGGATTAAACCTTTAGTATCACGTCCATAGCTACCTGCTTCACTTCTAAAACACGGTGAATGACATGCATATTTGAATGGTAATTGATCTTCTTTATAAAGCTCACCACTTGCCATATTTGTAACTGACACTTCTGATGTTGGAATTAAGTACATATCATTATCATCAAGCTTTGTTTTAAATGAATCTTCAGCAAATTTAGGTAATTGTGTAGTACCATACATTGATTTAGTATTTACCATTATTGGTGAATTAATTTCCACATAACCATGCTCCTCGGTATGCATATTTAACATATACTGAGCCAATGCGCGATGTAATTTAGCAATTTTACCTTTAAGAAATGCAAAACGACTACCAGAAACTTTAACTCCAGCTTCAAAGTCTATTCCACGATCAAGAGCAACCCCTAAATCAACATGATCTTTTACCTGAAAATCAAAATCACGTGGTACACCAACGCGACGAACCTCTACATTAGCACTTTCGTCAGCACCAACTGGTACAGATTCGTGTGGCAAATTAGGTATAGTTGCAAAATAATTATTTAACTGATTAGATATTTCATTAAATTCATTAGCTGTACTCGTTAGCTCTTCACCAATACCAGCTACTTCTGCCATAATTCCACTAGTATCTTCACCTTTAGATTTTAAAATACCTATTTGTTTAGATGTAGAGTTACGCTTAGCTTGTAATTCTTCAGTTTTAATTTGTAATGATTTTCTTTGTTCTTCCAGTCCTAAAAACCACTCTTTATCAAACTTAAATTTGCGTGTTTCTAGTTTGGCTATAACTTCATCTAAGTTATTACGTAATAAATTAGTATCTAACATACTCTTTGTCTTTCCATCATGGACGTTGTCATATCTCAAAAAATACTCCTTACGTGCATACATGCACA
>JAQUVM010000156.1 GCA_028693355.1 Burkholderiales bacterium | reverse complement strand
AAAATTACAGTTGGATCAATGAGTATTGAAAGAATAACAGGTCTTGCGGATACTCTAAATAGTCTGTCTCTTAATTTGGAAGGATTTATCTTTGATATTAATTCAGAAGGTGGAAATAACCTATTGTTAAATAGCGTTGGATTTGCCGAATTTCAAAATTGGTTAAAACAAGGAAATGTATCGCATGTATCTAACACTGAATTAATAAGTAATGGATCAAAATCTGGTGGGGCATTTTTATTTAATGGTGGAACAATTCGCCAGTTAATATCTGTAAAAGCAGATGATGAAACAATATCACAATCAGAAAAAACCTTTTATACTTTTTCAACAATAATAAAAAAAGGCTTAATTGGATCATGCTATTTTAAAATCTATAATGACGTAGAAGAATATATAATTCAAATACCAGAAAATGAAGAAGTATTTTATAAACCTTATGAACTGAAAGGGCTACTACCACAGCAGCCTTTTTATTATGTAGAAATGTATGGTAGTGAAGGTTCTGCTTCAACATTTACAGATAATTTAGGAAATGTAGGGACAAGTAAAATACCTTATACACAAGCACTAAATGAAATTTTGAATGCTCAAGTAAATCTTAATAATAATGGAGTGTTAGTAAAATCGAGTATCTATAAAGGAAGTTATACAATAATGAGTCCTTTAGAATTTGCAGGTTATGCAGATGTTAATGGAACAGTTGCGAGAGTATTTTCTTTAAATGGCGATACAACGGAACTAGATAAATTACTAGCAAAGAATCAAATATCAATGCCACCAATTAAGATACAACCCAGAACAACATCAACAAAGCGAGGTTGGGCTTGGATTAAGACAACGTAGGAGGATGATAAAACATGGCAAGTACAAGTGGATTATTTAATACATCCGGCTATAGTGGTGGTGGATATCCAGATCATTATGAATTTTCTTGGAATCTTCAAAGTCAAAGCATTGCAGATAATACATCAATAATAAGTTGGAAATTAGTAGCTGGTGGTGGAAGCACTAGTGGAAGATGGACTTCTGTAAAAGAAAAATATGTAACAGTAAACGGAAGTACACAAAGTAATTCCACTGTTCAACAAACGTATAATGGAACAACACCTTTTTCTGGAACAGCAACAATTTACCATGATAACGAAGGTAAAGGAAGTTTCTCGGCAAGTGCCGGTGGGGCTTTTTATTATTATGGTTCTTACAATTCAAATGGATCTGGTTCTTGGGAATTACCACAAATAGCAAGAGCAAGTAAACTTAATGATATTAGTAACTTTAATTTAGGAAGTAACATTAATATCTCTTTTACAAAGTATTCAACAAATTTTGTAGATGAACTTTATATCACATTGGGTGGAGTGAATGTTTGTTATAGGGCGAATATTCCCACAAACTATACTTTGGCGTTAACGCAAAATGAACTTAATGAAATTTACTTGAGAATACCTAATGCTAATACTGCATTATTGACTTTCACTATATTTACTTATAGCGGTCTTAATCAAATAGGATCATCTGTTAAAACAGCGACAGCGTCGGTAATAAATAGTAATCCGACATTTAATAATTATGATTATTTAGATAGCAATGGTAATGTTGTAAGTATTACAGAAAACAATCAAGTAATTGTAAAAAATAAATCTACATTGCGAATTGTTATAAGCGAACAAAACAAAATGGTAACTAATAATTACTCGACACCAAAAAACTACCTTGCTACTTGCGATGATAAGAATATTACAATTAATTATTCTGATATATCGATAACTGCTGATTTAGGAATAATTACAAATGCGGGTATTAAAAGATTATCAATAAAAGCAACAGATAGCAGAGGAAATAGTACAACTATTTATAAAGATATAAATATTGTTGAATATGAAACTCCAACAAGTAATACTGAAATAACTAGATTAAATAACTTTGAGAATCAAACTACCATAACAATGAATGGTAGTTTTAATTTGCTTACTCTAAACGGCATTAATAAGAATACTATTCAAAGTGTTAGATATAGATATTCAGAGCAGGGAACGCAGTATCCAACGACATGGAATGATATGATTTTTCAAATAATTAATAATTCTTTCCAAGTAACTAATGTGGTATTAAGTTTAGATAACACCAAAGCATTTGCTTTTCAATTTGAAATTGTGGACAAACTCGAAGCTGTATATATTACGAGAACTGTTGATATAGGAAAAGAATTAATGTTTTTAAATGCTGATACAGGCGATCTCGAAGTTATGGGTGATATATATGCTAAAGGCAAAAAAATAGGAGGACTTGAAACAGCACAAAACAATAGTGAAAACGCAAATAATATAAATGAAACATCAATATATATGATGACTGGCGGAATAAGTGCTAATATGCCAACAAGTAATTGGATGTATCTTTTCACTTTAAAAGATATACGAGAGAACAGAAACACCACACAATTAGCGTTTGATGATGTGAGCAACCGAATGTATATAAGAAATAGAAATGGTAGTGGTACTTGGTCAAGTTGGAAGCAATTGGCAATGATAAGTTATGGTACTAGTAATCCAGGAACTCTTATGGATGGCGAAATTTATATCAAATACTAGGAGGATAATGTGGGAAGATATGATGATAGATTAGTTGTCGGTGCTAGTGGAAATAAAAACTGTCAAAATATATTTGCCGGAACTAGTAGCGGTAATAAAGATTTAGGTTCAAATGAGAGTTACAACACTCAAGAATTTTATTTAGGTACGACTAGTGGAAATAAGAGAATTACTAGGAATAGGCAGGATGTAACTAATTACGGCGACAAACAACTTTATATTGATACTAG
>JAQUVM010000058.1 GCA_028693355.1 Burkholderiales bacterium | reverse complement strand
CAACTTTAGTTGGGCTTGCGTTCTTGTTAAAAGATCCTGATGGATTATTAAAAGGTTCTGGTCGTGAAGGTATTACTTGCGCATTATTACCTCATGATCACGAAGGTTTAGAAATTGGTAATCGTTTATTCCCATTAAACCAAGCGTTTATGAATGGTACTGTACGTATTAAAGAATCATTTATTCCTATTGATTGGGTAATTGGTGGTCAAAGTATGTGTGGTGAAGGTTGGAGAATGCTAGTAGAGTGTTTATCTATTGGTCGTGCAATTTCTCTGCCAACATGTGCAACAGCTAATTCTTTGATGGCAACTGTAATGACATCTGCTTACTCTTTAGTTAGAGAACAGTTTAAAGTTCCTATTGCATCATTTGAAGGTGTTGAAGAAGGTCTAGCTAAAATGGCGGGGCTTACTTATATGATGGATGCTGCGCGTCGTTTGACAGTAGCTGCAGTAGATGCAGGTGTTAGTCCTTCAGTAGCTTCAGCAATATCTAAATGCCATTTAACTGAAAATGGTCGTACGGTAATGACTTGGGCTATGGATATTCATGCTGGTCGTGGTGTTATCATGGGTCCAAATAATTATTTAGCTCGTGCATACGAAGGTATTCCTGTTGGAATTACTGTTGAAGGTGCTAATATTATGACAAGAAATCTAATGATTTTTGGTCAGGGTGCTATGCGTTGTCATCCATATATTCGTACTATTTATGAGAGTTTAACTACTGAGGGCGGTTATGATCGTTTTGATGCTGCGGTAACAGGACACATTGGTTACTTCTCACAAAACTTATTACGTGCTTTAGTAAATGGTATATCTGGTGGCTTAACAGCTAGAGGATATAGCTCTAAATATAACCAATACTATAAACAACTATCTCGTTTATCTTCTGCTTATGCATTAGTTAATGATGGTGCATTGATTATATTAAATGGTTCATTAAAATTCCGTGAGCGTTTATCTGCTCGTCTTGGCGATGTAATGAGTTATTTATATATGGCAAGTGCAGTATTAAAATATTGTAAACTAGATGGCGAAGCTAGATCTGATGAATTATACGTAAAATGGGCTTTAGAGCATTCATTGTATCAAGCTCAACAAGCTTTAGTTGATACTTTAGATAATTTCCCAAGCAAAGCTTTTGCATGTGCTGTGAAATTTATGGTATTCCCATATGGTAAACCATTAAGTCCACCATCTGATAAACTTGAGCATGAGTTGGTTAAAGAATTAATGAAAGATGGCGATACTCGTAAAGCATTTAAGAAATATGTTCCAATGGATCTAAATATGCAAGATGTATTAGGTCGTATGGAGTTAGCTTATCAAACCGTATTGTCTACTACCGAAATTAAAGCTAAAATCATGAGTGCTGTTAGGTCTAAACAATTACCAAAAGCTAATGTAAGCCGTAATAAAGCTAAAGCATTAGAGCTAGGTATCATTAGCCAAGTTGAGTTTGAGCAATTAAATAAAGCTGATGAATATACTTCTCAAGTTATTCAAGTTGATGAGTTTGGGCCGTATGAATTAGGTCCCAAAAACGCCCATCCAAACTGGAGTAAGTAGGAATATTTTGCAATAACGTTGTTACAACTTCCCTCGTGTACTATCAGTACACGTCGGGAAATTTGTGCCTAGTTCTTGCTTTATCTTCCTATTACTTAAAATTATATTACAATCATAGTATGATTGAATTATGTGGTTTTATTGAAACAAATAAATAAGTTTTGTGATAAAAGAAAAGGAAAAGAGATATGACAGATTTAGTTAAAGAATTTGAAGATATGGTGGCTGCGGTTCGTGATGCAACGGTTAAATTTGAACCAAATAATACTGAAAAATTGAAATTATACGCTTTTTATAAACAAGCAACAACAGGTGATGTTGAGGGTGAATGTCCTGGGATTATTCAAATGGTAGAACGTGCTAAGTGGAGCGCGTGGAATGCTATTAAAGGTTGGGATAAAGATAAAGCTATGAAAGCTTATGTAGATTTAATTAAAAGCAAAATCTAATTACTCATCATCTTTCAATCTCGGGAGTTGTTGAATTCTAAAAAATGCTCCTTGTGTAGCAAAACTACACGGCGTCGCATTTTTTATTCATTCGCCTAGCCCAAGACTGAAATATTTCAAGTAATACATAATAGTTAAAAGACGCGAGAAGCGTCTTTTTATTTAAAAATTACAATTATTCCTAAAATAATCAATATGATACTGGATATTGTCATAATTAATTTATACCGATTTCCTTTGGCTATCTGACTGAAAGTTAAACAGTATAATAGATTGAAAAATGTCGCTCCAATGCAAAATATTATACCGAGTACTAATATTCCTAATCCATTATTGCCAGAAATGAATTGAGGCAAGAATGATAAGAAGAATAATCCAACTTTGGGGTTTAATGCACTGACTAAAAAACCTTTGATTATCATATTACCTTTTGTAGATTTATTAACATCTATATTTGTTTCTAATTTGTTATTCTTGTTAAGTAGTGTACTTATGCCTAAATATATCAAATAGATACCACCAACAATTTTTATAACATTAGTCAGTGTTGGATATTGTGTTAGTAGTACGGTTAATCCAATAAAAGTAAGAATCACATATACTAAATATCCAAGTATAAGTCCGACACTACATTTTATAGCGGCGGACTTACCATAATTACAATAATTAGTAAACACAAAAAGTACGTCAGTACCAGGTGTTGCATTGATGATTAATGCAGTGGATAAAAACATCCACCAATCAGTTACGCCAAACATATATTACCTCCAGCAATATTGGATAAATAAATTAGATACTAATATTAAATATACTAAACACATGCATTTGATATTAAACTTCAAGAGTATTGATTCATAATTTATTTTTTGTCCAGTATCTTGTTTTATATAGTCGCGAGCTATCATATTTATCATAATGATTATGGATAATGAAAACATCGCCGCATGTCCACCAGTACTGTTTTGCATTGCTGTAAAAATAATCCCATCACCGATATTGTTACCAATTTGTTGTTGAATTTGGATTAATAATGCATTGCTGCTAACTGCTGATCCTGTAATGAAACTAGCCATTATTGCAAGAAATGGCATAATCATAATAATTATATAGTGATTGTTAATGCTTAAAATTATTTCAACCATATTGTTGATAATACCAGATTGATTCATGATTTGTGAAATTAGAATAAAGATAAATAAGCTTAAGCCTGAAATATAACCTCTTTTGATTATCATCTTATGATTTAATTTAATCGGATGAATTATGCGAAGTATGATCGCAACGAGAGCTAATATAATACCTGGGCTATTAAATACTGAAAACGACAGATTATTAGATTTTAGTATGAGTAAATTGTACATAAAATTATTCAGTGGGGTAACAAATTTGCAAGTGCAAATTAGACCAAGTATTAGCAAATATGGGTATAGAAGCTTTATAGATTTTTGTATATTGTTATCAATGGTAGTTTCTAATTTTTGTTTAAATAGTAAACCTACAATGATTGCAACAGATAGTCCAGCAACTATTCCAGAAATTTCCACCATGTTAATGGAGGCCATTATGTATAACATCGCTCCAAGAAATAATCCAGATAGTATTGCAACGAGCGAGAATTTTTTTAGCGTTTTAAATTTGCCTATTACAAATAATCCAATTAGGCCAATTACTGGGAAAATAGTTATACTAAAAATTGCACTATGCTTAGCTAAACTATTTACATCATAACCAGATAATTTTGCCCCTATTATTAATGATAAGCCAAGAGTTCCCCATGGCATGATACTCATTCCAAGTGCCGATAGTTTAAAGGCTTTAGTATTTTCAAACATTTTAAAGAAGATTGGTACACCAATAAATAAAGAAACACCAAATCCAGTCAGAGATTCTAATGCTGGTAAGATGCCTAACAATAGTAATATTACTTTGATTTCATTACTCATTTTAAATGAGCTGACTAAATTAACTATCCCATCAATAGTTTTATTATTGGTTAAGATATTGTTTAAATAAAGCCCAGGGAGTATAACTATGAAAGCACTAAGAGATAGTATAATGCTGCTTTTGAATATGTTAGAGATATTATTATAATCAAAAGCATAATGCATTTTATATTGAGCAATTAACAAAGCAATAATTACACCAGCTATACCACTTTGCCAAGCTGGTTTTTTGAAAGCTGCAATTAATATACCGCAAATGATGATAGGAGATAAATCAATAAATATATTTATAAAGTTAATCATTTTTTTGACCTTTATATTTATTTTTGAAATATTTTAATAATAAATCATAAGAATTGCTTCCAGATTTTTCTGCTATTTTGGAACCATAAATTATTTCATTTAATTCATAATTATTTAATCTTGGAGATTGAACATTTATAGCGTGTAATATTTCAGCTGTATGTCGGGTGTCAATTCCTATGTGGGCATCAAAATATATGCTTATATCTTGATGATATAAACCCACACGTTTTAGTCCATTAATCACTTTTGTGAAATGCTGATTTACCCATGCTTCAGTTGTTAGAAAATGACCATATGCACGCATTTTGTAAGCAGGGGTTGTTAGTAAACTGTTAAAAGTATTTGATGATATATTAGCAAACCACGGTTTTTCTGTTTCTCTGTAATTAATGATGTCATCATAAATATTTAATTGTGATATTAATAAACGTAGCCAATAAGTATGGAACTTATGTAATCTTCCATTTCCACATTCATCCCATAGATTACTGGCAATTACACTTTTCATATGACCCTGCAGACCTACTGTTAGAAGTGCTACTTCATCATCTACAATTTCATTTCTACAAACTTCTAACTTTAAAAATTCAATAAATGCGTCTAAAGGCATTTCATTTTCAATATATTCAAAAAAATCATGATTTATGCCACTATTTTGATTTATTATGTATGATATGTTACTTATAGCATCTGATTCTGATGCTATAAGGTTATATTGAATGTTTAATATATTGTTAATGTAAAACTCTATTAGAACGCATTTTGATTGTAATATTAGTGATTCTTCTTTTGAGTCAGTTTGATTGTAAAGGCATCTGTCTCTATACCCATAGTAATAAGCAAATATATCTGATAATAATTTATGAGTTATAATCCATTTTTCATCTTGATGAAGACTATTTAAATATTTTTTTTGCTCTTCTATTTTTATTTTTGAAAAGTTACTAAGGCTAATAGATTGTCTAGTTTTATGATAATTTGTGACTGGTGGCCAATACTTGGATTGTATCTCAATATTATGATAATGTTGCATTAAAGACTCCTGTAATAATTTAATGATGAAAAAATATACATATAAACTTATAATTGATGTGGTGTATTAAGTTGTAATTGTTTAAAAGTTAAATAATTTTGTTCTGCTGATATTTTTATTTCTTCATTATAGTGTTTTGCATAGTATAAATTAGTATAGCTAGAACTACTCATTAGTAAATTCTGTATATGTTCATGCAACATATTGTAAGATAACAAGTAGCACTCTGCCTTTACTGCCCATATGGATTCATATTGTAGCGGATTTAGTAAGTTAGTTGCTTTTATAATTGTACCTGTATCAATTCCATGGTCAATATAATGTATAGTAGAACCAACAGCACATTTAAATTTATTATAATTATTTTCAGCAACAATTTGCTCCAATGCATACATTCCTCTGGCATATGGTAGAACCGCAGAGTGAGCATTTATAATGTTTCCATGGCTCATTGATATCCACCATTTTCGTCTTTATTATCAATAATAATTAATTCACCGCCATACAACTTAATGTATTTTGCAGATTTGTTATTAATATTTGGATCTGAGATACATAGGAATTTATAACCTTTGATTTTGCAAATTAGGCTTAATGCAATTCCAAGATTTCCTGATGATGATTCAATAATGACACTTTCTTTGGGATTTATTGTGCCTTTTTTTTCTAGATGTTCAATCATTTTAAGTGCAGGTTTTATTTTTATTGATCCAGCTGGATTTAGTCCTTCTAATTTTAGTAAGACATCACAGTTATTTATAAAACCGGTTAAATTGAAAAATGAGTGTTTAGTATTTAGTTCTAGTATAGAAGAGTAAATATTAGGTATAGATTCATTAGATTTCATTTACAAGCATTTCCAATGGAAGATTAACTGTAAGGAGTTCTATTTTAACCTCATGCTTAGTGGATTTATATTGAAGTGGAATTCCAGTAATGTCTGCATTGATAACCATCTAACTATCAACCTTTAGATTGTTAATTCTAGAAGACAATTTTAATAGCGGATTATCATAGCTAAGTAAAATACATGGGATCATTTTAAGGTTTAGCATTTGAGCAACTTGATGACGATGATGACCATCCATAATAACTAGATGGTTTTTTTCAACCATTATTGGTGTAGTCCACTTGTTTCTATTTTTTATACTTAGCATTAGCTCCGATGCTCTTTGAGGATCAAAGCCTTCTGTTGGTTTTAGTGATTGAGGTTCTATAAATGTAATGTTCAATACCTCTTCAATATAATGTTTATGTTTCATATATCCTCCATAATTATTAAGTCTAAGTAAATTTTTATAGTATACTAATAAGCTTGGTTACTTATTTTATTATAAGTTAATAATCTTAACATTGTATGCTTTAAATTCATATATATTATGAATAATATATATAATAAAGAATGTTATTCTAAAGTGTGTTATGATGAGAGTACGCTGAAAGTTTAAGTGTATTTTTTATTATCATGTTGAATTTATTGATTTTTTATACTGTCATTGTTAGCTGTGGATAGTGGTGGTTAACTGGTGTTATCGTGTTGCACAATGTAATTTTACATGATATATATAACAAACTATAACTATTGTATGATGGTGAGCAAATATGGAAATTGATTTTTTATTAAAAACATAGTTATGATAGAGTTTCTATACAATCTATAGTTAATTTCAAATTAAACTATACAATGTAATGAGCAAATAGCAGGTTAGGAGAGAATCAAGAATTACAGTTTATAGCGGGTTAACTATATCAAATGTCATTTTATTATAGAATATAATATTTTGTAAATAAGTGAATGGTTGTTTAAGATACTAAAATTACTAAGCAAATTCCTAGATGCAGAAGTTATGCATCTAGGAATCGCAGCTCATTTTCTGTGGGTGAGTAAAATATTTACTGCCAATTACGTTCTTTAACTATATTAGCAAACTTCATGCACATTACTAATATAATTATACCTATAACACAATTAATCATAGTAAAACTAAGTAATGAGTAGTTAAATTTATGGCTAATCAGATTTAAAATTTCTAACCCAAGTGCCAATGTTCCAGATTGTATGATATTTAAGCTTGCTGCACTCATACTATTTGATAATCCAGTCGAGGTTATTGCAACTCTAAATATAGATCCAGTAAAAATCCCTACACCAAATGAAGATATGAACATTCCTGCAATAAATATTTCTTCTGATTTATGAAATACAAAAGAAACTAATAACCCCATGAAAGTAATAATTGCGCCACGAGTAATTAATTTATAAAAACTATATCTACCTGCTAAATATTGGATTAATATACTACTTAATATAAACCCACCAAATACTAGAGATTGATAAACTATATATGTGCCGTAACTCTTACCTAGTATTTTCATAACAATAACAGGTGCTAGTCCAATCCAGCTAAGCATTGGTAAACTTACAATACCTATTATAAGACCACCAATGAATAATGTTTTTGTACAAAATATTTTTTTATAGGTATATAATATTTCTTTGAAACTCATCATAGGTTCAGTTGATTTTATATTTGGCATACTGTAAGATAAACCAGCCAAAGATACAACTGCTAAAATTGCTGTAACAATAAAAATATAACGCCAGTCAAAGGCTATAATAATAGCACTACCAATAACAGGACCTATTAGAGGCGCAAATACACTAATATTTGCAACTAATGAAGTTAGTTTTACCGCTGTTTTATCATCAAATAAGTCATGAATCATTGCATAACCAATGAATATGAAGCATAAACCCATTCCTTGGAAATAACGAGCCCATAAAAATTGAGTCATATTTGCTGAAAATGGTATTACTCCAGTAGCTATTAAGAATAAAATATTACCGATAAGTAATATCTTCTTTTTGCCATATTTTTCACAAAGGGGACCTAAAAATATTTGTAAGGTACTGCCTCCAATAATGAATAAAGAAAGCGATGTTGCAATGTTTTCAACTGAACTATGAAATTCATTTACTACCTGAATCATTCCAGGCATAATCATATCATTGGATATATAGGTATTGAATTCATAGATAATGAAGAACATTGCAAAAAGAATAAGATTTTTATTTTTTTGCATAATGAATTTGTTTTAACAACTAAAAAAGAGACTATATTCTAACATATTATGAGTAAATTAGATTTTAACATTTTAAAATACTTATAAATTTTGTTATATTAGCTTTTAGCTATTAGATGTTAATTTTAAAATTATATGAGAGATGGATCATAAAAAAGTATTAGTTAAATATTTACTAGTAATATATTCTATATGTAGCATATTTATACATTTTATTAACGATGTTTTTATAATTAGATTTTCATTATTTTAGAATAGATTGTTTTTATATAACGTATTGCTATATAGCTTTATATTCAGACAAATATCTTTTAGTATCATATGTTTTTATCATGTATAAGTTCTTTATTCCAAAATTTATCCCTTGCATTCCAATAACGACTATCACTATATATAATTATACAAATATAATGACATACGTAATGGGTTGATTTAATTATACCCTACATATTTATTTGATAATTTTTATCTTTTGATGGGAATCTAAATGAGAAATACGTCGTTAAAGAAATTGGTAGGCTATTTAGTTATAGCATCTTTGCCAATTAGTATCATTGCCTGTGGTAGTAGCTCAGGTGGTGGAGGTGCAACGCCAGCGCCAAATTCAAGTGCATTAGTATCAATTGATGCAATGACTACAGTACCAGTTTTAAATGGTTCATCAACTAAGGGCACATTGTATATTCATAACTATGGAAATACTACAGCTTCAGGATTAAGTTTTGGTTTAAGTAATGAAACAACAACAAGTAAGTTGACGTCATTATTACATAAAGCAGGTTTGAAACAGCTATCTAGTTTAGGAAATACTGATGGCTTTCATTTAATGAACCCGGAGCGTTGTGCTTCTATTCCAGCTGGTGGTTATTGTGCATTAAACTTTAGCACTCCAAATTTGACAAAAGGTAATCAAGGTAATTCTTTAGTTTCGTTGAATTATAATGTAAATGGAAAAGGCTATAAAACAAGTCAAGTTGTAAATTATTCATATACAGATTTATCAGCATTATCTGGAGTAAATTTTACTGGTAGTTTAAATATAGTTAGCGCACAAGGCGAGACACGTCACGTGGTAGGTTATGTTTATGGTGCAGGTAAAGCAGGTACTACATATAAAAATGTAGTATTAAATTCAAGCTCTGCTTCTACTAAAATCAATAATGGATTTATAAACGGAGTTGAAGTTTCAGCTGGTGAGGTGGTTCCTGTAGAGTTTGCTGTGTCATTACAAGGTAGTAATCCTAGTGGAGTTACAGTAGTTCCAGAATATTCACTTGCTTCATCAGAAGCTCGTAAGAGCGGAACAATCTTATCTTTAACGTTAGATCCTGAAGCTAGTGCGGTAAATTATATATTTGGTTCAGTGCCAATTTTAACTGCACCAACGGTTAATCCTGCTGTAATAAATGTTACAAATAATGGTAATTCAGCTAGTTCTGGTGGTTTAACTTTTACATCAACTATATCTAATAGTATTTTAGAGATAACAAATAATTGTTCAGGAACTTCATTATCTGCCAACGCAGCTAATAGTTGTACTTTTACATTTAAGGCATTAACTTACGAGCCAGGTAATGCAACTATCGAGTTTAAAAATAGTAGCGGTACTGTAGTTGGGTCTCAAGTGGTTTATTGGACAAATAATAAGCCAATTCCTGCTGTATCATTAGTGCCAACTCCATCTACAGTTAGCTTTGCTAAAGGTGTGGTAGAACCTCCTAGTGCAGTTACGTTTATGGTGCAAAATCTTGGTGGTGCTCCTTTACAAAATGTAGTTTATAAAGTTATGAATAGTAATCCAGCTGCCGCGGGATGGGTAGAAGATGGCACTACATGTAGTTCAGAAATTGAAGTTAATGAAACATGTGCTATCTCAGGTCATTTCCAAGGTCTTGATGATGGCATGGGTGAATTACATATATCTGCATCAGGTTCGTCAGGTAGTAAGAGTTATAACTTCTTATCATCAGCCGTACGCTATGTAATTTCAGCAGAGCCATCGCTAGTAATTACCCCTAGCGGTATTCCTGTAACTTTGAATGTTCTAGCTAATGGAGAATCAACACAAGCAGTTACATATACAGTTACAAATACTGGAAATGATTCAGCTAATATTAGTGCAATGAACTTTACAATTACAGGTAATGGTAGTCCTACTGATTTCCATCAAGCCGGTTCATGTGTAGGAAAAAGTGTGTTAAATGAGAATGAAACTTGTGATTTAACAATTACATTAGGAACGGTTGCAACTACTGTTACACAAAATGAATCAGGTAATGGTACTTTACAAATTGATTATAATGGTGGAACACCTCTTAAACAAGCTTCAGCGGTTGTTGGTCTAAAATATGCAATATTTGGTAATGATAGTATTGCTAATATTAGTACTCCAACTGGTATAAATCTTCCTGGTGCTGGAACATCAGTTAGTCCATTTAGTGGTAATGCTACTTTAAGTAATATGGGAATAGAAATTCTTTATACAAATGCTTCAAGTAATGAATCTATGGTTAATTTCAATTTGAATACAAATAATTTACCTTATGGTTTAACAGTATCATCAAGTTCAACGTGTGCTACTGGTTCAGATGTGATGACTATAGCTCCAAATCTCTCATGTAAATTAGTTTTAAGCATAGACAAAGAATTGTTGAAAACTTCTGTACTAGGTGGTTCTAATATTTTAAACTTTGTTGAACCTACAGCAACATGGACTACCAGATTTGGTTTTTATGAGCAAACAGGTAATCAAGTTTTTGTTAATTACTTACAGCCAACGATAGCATTTGTGTTGTCTGAAAACAATGGTGACTTTGAGTCAACAGTTCTAACTATGACAGCTTCAAACGAGAGTGCTTCAACAACACTTCATGGAAATGTTTTGCCAGCTGGAAGCCCAATTGAGTCAGCACCAGTTAATGCAAGTAGTAACTGTGTAGTAAACCCAGATAAATCAGTTAGTTGTAATCTAAAAAGTACGACAACAGGTAGTGTTACATATTTAATGCCTCATATACCATCAGAAAGTGGAGTAGCATATGATGTAGCATTGGTGTTTGGTACAGATGCTAATGAATTTGCTTATTTGAACCCTCAGTATACTTATATTAATTATGATTCTCGTCCTGAACCAGTAACAGTAACATGTTCAGATAAGACTGTTGGGAGCACATTTAGTCTAAATGAGAAGAACTATTTGGTAGTTGAAAATGGTAATGGTGCAAATGGGATTAAAAACGCTACTAATTTAGCAGGTTTAGAAGACGGCACTATTCGTTTTTGTACATCTCATGTGACTGATATGAATGGTGTTTTTTTAAATAAAGCAACTTTTAATCAGCCGATAGGTAATTGGGATACAAGTAATGTGACTTATATGTCTGGTATGTTTCGAAGTGCCTCTGCCTTTAATCAGTCGATAGGTACTTGGAATACAAGTAATGTAACTGATATGTCTGGTATGTTTTATGGTGATTCTGCCTTTAATCAGCCGGTAGGTACTTGGAATACAAGTAAAGTAAAGTATATGTATAATATGTTTAATAGTGCATCTGCCTTTAATCAGCCGATAGGTACTTGGGATACAAGTAAAGTAGAGTATATGTCTGGTATGTTTCAAAGTGCTTCTGCCTTTAATCAGCCGATAGGTAATTGGGATACAAGTAATGTAATTGATATGTATAATATGTTTAATAGTGCATCTGCCTTTAATCAGCCGATAGGTACTTGGAATACAAGTAATGTAATTGATATGTCTGGTATGTTTCAAAGTGCCTCTGCCTTTAATCAGCCGATAGGTACTTGGGATACAAGTAAAGTAGAGTATATGGATGATATGTTTAATAGTGCCTCTGCCTTTAATCAAAACGTGTCAACATGGGATGTAGGTATGGTAGATGAACATGATAACTTTAATCTTAATGCAAATGCAGAGTGGGTAGCTAATAGTGCTTGGCAACCACAGTGGAATTCGTAAGTTATTGATGCACTAAGCATTCAGATTCAAGTATGTTAGCCAAGGCTAGCATACTTCTGTGAGAGTGCTTATTTAAAGCCAAGAGTTTTTATTTTTAATGATTTATATTTTAGGTATGTTTATATGAGGTTTAATATGAGTATAATTAATAATGCATCTGCCAATGTAAAGAAACTAAGGTTACCTTTGTTGTCTTTGCTTTTGCTAAGCTTGACTAACTGCGGCGGATCTTGTGGGCCTAATAATGCCTTGAAGCCTCTAAATCTAAATTTGCAACTGGATTATGTAGGAACAGTGCCAGTATTAAATGGCAATGCAACAAGTAGCTATTTTTATATTCATAATGATGGAGATACTGAGGTATCTGGTATTAGCTATACATTAGCAGGAGCTTCTACAGGATATGCTTCAAAAAGATTAAATACTTTAAAAAATAGCAAAGTAAAATTAGGTGATGCTAATGATGTAGTTGATGCAAATGGTTTTGTACTAGATGGCGCATCGTTAGCTAATTGTTCTAAGATTGCAGCGCATAGTTTTTGTAAAATAAACTTTACTACGCCTAGCTTAAGTGCTGGTAATCAAAATAACTCTTTGTTTAAAG
>JAQUVM010000155.1 GCA_028693355.1 Burkholderiales bacterium | reverse complement strand
TTCATATTATAAATAATATTAGCATGAGACCATTGTTTAAACAATTAAATAAAAAACGTTTAATATTTTATATTCAAAGAAAAACTCCGTTAATTTACGGAGTTTTTGAAAGAATATTTGATTATAGAATTAGGCAGTCCAAATGACAGGCTCACCAGTTACCGAATCATAATGCCAATGAGTTCCATCAGTATTCGAATTCTCGGAATAGAAATAGAAGTTTGTAGAAGATGGTTTGCCATATTGCAAGTTCGCAATTTCAGTTGAAGAATAAGTTGTGGATTCAATATAAACGTGTGTTAAAGAAGCGCAATTGCCAAAATAACTTTCTTGATTGTCAACAGTATCATTTACATCTGCAGATTTTGGGATGATTATAGATGCTAAGAGTGAGCAACTATAAAACATACCATCACTTATGAACGCCAGTGTGTTAGGTAAAACAATTTTGGTTAAAGATTCAGCAAGTAAAAATGCACCTTCACTAATGCCGGATGCATCTGCTAAAGCTCCATCTTCAAAAGTTATTGTTTCGACTTTACTATTATTAACCGCAAATCTACCAATATGTTGGAGTTTCTTCTTAAGTTGGAGTTCCATCATATGTAGGAAGTTTCCCATAAGCAACATCTTTTGTGACGTTTGCACCATTATTTGCATTAGCAAAGGTTATAGTATATTTTCGTGCTGATGAAGTAAACTGAGCATTAAACGTAGTGTCAGAGGTAATCGCTAAAGTTGATATATCTTTATCCCAACCAGTAAATGTATACACTAATTCGGTAGTGCTATCTTTTGCTGGAGTAGAGCCACTATAGGTTGCCTTGTTTCCAGAATCAACAGTTGTAGTGGATAATTGCTCAGTTCCATTCATAAATGTTAATGTATATTGTTTAATGTATTTTCCATAAAGAACAGTATTTGAAGCAGGCATCTTTATAGTTGTTACGTTTTGAGTTAAAGTTTCGTCTAAGTACCATCCTTGAAAAGAGTAGCCAGTAACAGATTTTTCACTTAAATCAATTGAAGCGTCATAACTTAAATTGGTAGTTTCAAGAGTTTGTAAAGTTCCACTGACATCTTTATATTTATAAGTTAACGAATAAGAATTAATTGTGAGTTTAGCATATAAAGTTAAATCGTTATCAGGCATAGTCATACTAGTAACTTCAGTGGTGAAAGCAGCTTCTTTATACCAGCCACCAAATGTATAACCAGTTTTTGTTATTGGATCAAGATTAACTACTGAACCGTATTCAACATTATTTAAAGTGGTAGTAGTGTCTCCTATATAAGTAACTGAATGCTTATTTATGTTCCGTTTAGCAGTGTAAGTTCTATTTTCTCCTGGCATTTTTATTGGAAGAGTTGCAGCGGTTGTTTCGTCGCTATCAAGATACCAATATGCGAAAGTAAATCCACTCTTTGTAGGGTTTGCTGGATTAACAATTGGAGATTGATAATCATTTGTAATTTTATTGTAAGTAGTTCCATCAACGATAAAGTCTAATGTATATTGACGAACTGACGATTCATATTGAACGATAAAAGTAGTATTTCCAACAATTGGAGTAGTGATGTTTTTATCCCATCCTATAAAGGTATAGTTATTACCGACATCACTTGGTTTAGTAGGGGTTGTTCCTTCAAAAGTAACTACATTTCCATGAGCAACATCGTTAAGAGTTGTTAATTCGGTATTGTCATAATTTACGAATTTTACTGTATATTTATTATCAGTAAATTTTGCATAAAGATTAATATCAGCGCTGCCCATTTTTATAGAAGTGACTTCGGTTGTGAAAGTATCGTCTTTATACCAACCAGCAAAAGTTTTACCAATTTGTTAGTCAGGAATGTATAAATATTCGGTTTCTTCGTTATAATTCATATTTTGAGTATGAACAATTGCTCCATCGACATAATAATTAAGGGCATGTGTATTAATAGTGAATTTAGCTGTTAAAGTTAAACCGTTTAAAGGCATGGTTTCTGGAATAGTGGCTTCCGTATTAATGTCGTTTGTATACCAATAATTAAATGTGAATCCTTTTTTGTTGGGTTGCTAATTGTTCCGACTACTTCTTTATATTCTTTTTGAACAGTTTTATATTTATTTCCATCCACCATAAAAACAATTGAATATGTATTAGCAATGTATTTTCCATATAGATCAATATTATTAGCAGGCATCGCATAGTTGGATAATTTTGACCCTGTATAATCTTCATTTAAGAACTAACCACTAAATGCGTAACCTTGATTAAAATCAAAAGTTAAATCAATAGATGAATTGTATTCGTATGTTTCAACTTTATCTTCTTTTCCAGGAATATGATAGGTGACGTCGTAACTATTAATTGATGATCTACCATATAAAACGATATCTTCATCAAGCATTGTAGCGGTTGAAATTTTGCTGGTAAATGTATCGTCAGTGTACCATAAATCATATGTGTAACCAGCTTTTGAAAGTGTTGGTAAAACAATAGAATCATTGAAATTATATCTATCAGTGCGATATTCTTCGCCATCAACTATGAATTTAACGTCATGTCTATGGATAGTCCAATCAGCCGAAAGAGTTAAATTTTTGGCTGGCATTGTAGAAAATATATAAGAAGTGTTAGAGTCTTTTAAGTACCAGTAATTAAATGTATAGCCAGTATAAATTGGCGAAGTTGGCGCGTTTACTATTGTTCCGTAGTCTTGTCTGATAGAACTAACAGAACTTCCTCCTTTTGAATCGAAAGAAATTGTGTATTGATTAATTTTCCAAGTAGCTTTAATAGTGGTATTTTCTCCAGGCATTGTACTAAAACTAAATGG
>JAQUVM010000154.1 GCA_028693355.1 Burkholderiales bacterium | reverse complement strand
TTACTAGCGTTAAATCTCCTCATAATTATGAAGTTATGGGTGTTAATAATAAATTACAATTAGAAGAGCTAGAAAGAATTTATCAAGAGAATAAAGCTAATAAACTTTTAGAGTCAGGTGTAACATTATTTGATAAAAGCAGAATTGATTTGCGTGGCGAATTGACGCATGGTCAAGATTGTATTATAGATGTAAATTGTATATTTGATGGTATAGTAACTCTTGGAAATAATGTAAATATCGGGGCTGGTTGCATTTTGAAAAATGTGAAAATAGCAGATAATGTATCAATTAAACCATATTCTATATTAGAAGATGCAACAGTTGCTTCAGGTGCACAAATAGGTCCTTATGCAAGGTTAAGACCAGGAGCTGAACTATCTGAAAATACTCATGTTGGAAATTTTGTTGAGATTAAAAAAAGTAAAATTGGTGTAGGATCTAAAATTAATCATCTAACTTACATTGGTGATAGCGAGATTGGATCTGGATGTAATGTAGGTGCTGGCACTGTTACATGCAATTATGATGGTAAAAATAAATTTAAGACAACTATTGGTGATAACGTATTTGTTGGTTCTGGTTCAATGTTAGTTGCTCCAGTTGTACTTGGTAGTAATTCATTAATTGGTGCAGGATCTGTAATAACTAAAAATGCTCCAGAAAATGAATTAACTGTAGCTAGAGTAAAGCAAACAACAGTATTGGGTTGGAAAAAAAGAAATACTAAATAATATTATTTAAATAATAATATTGTATTTATGTGTGGAGATCATTGAGAGATTCCTCAAAATGATTTTATAAAGATTGTAACTATAGTAAATATAAATTACATTATAGTTAAGTAGGGGTATTTAATGAAATTAAGAAATTTAATCTGTCTAACTACTTTTAGCTTTATAGCTACGGGTTGTGCTATTTGGGGTCCAAGCTATAGTAAGCCAGACACACAAAATCCAGATGGGTTTGTAAGTAAAGATACTTTATCTGTAACTGAAAGTGCTAATTTACCGATGATGGCATGGTGGAAAAAATTTAATGATCCTCAATTAGATAGTTTAATTGAAAGTGCACTTAAAAATAATAATAATATTCAAGCCGCAATTGGTAATATTATTGCAGCGCAAGGTGAGTTAAGACAAGTTCAATTTGGTTGGTTACCAACAGCTGGTGTTAGTGGTGGTTATAACTCAAGAGCCTTATTTGGACAAGGGTATTCTTTTGCGGCTACTCCTGGTTATAGCTTAAATATACTTCAACAACTTCGTGAGCAAGAGTTTGCTAATGCTAATTATCAAGCGGTAAAAGCTGCTAAAGACACTGTTCGTTTAAGCGTGATTAGTGCTACAGTAACAGGGTACTTTACATTACTTGGACAGGACTACCAGCTTCAATTACAGAAGCAATTGGTAACAGATTTAAATGATTTATTGAAGTTTGCCAATTTACAGTATAAAGAAGGTTTAATTTCTTTGTATCAACTACAGTCATATGAACAACAGTATGAAAATGCAAATGCTCAGATGCCAATTATTGAAAACAATATTGTTGTATCACAAAATGCATTAAGAGTATTATTAAATCAAAATCCTGGTGATATTAAACGAGGTTTGAAATTCACAGAGCTTAATAGCTATGGTGTAATACCTGCTAATTTACCGTCTCAAGTATTAAAAAATCGCCCAGATGTTATTCAAGCTGAGCAGCAACTTATAGCCGCTAATGCTAATATAGGCGTAGCTACGTCTTCATTTTTCCCAACTATATCTTTAACGGGAAATGCTGGTATTGTGGGTAATTCATTAAGTAATCTATTTACTAATGGCTCTGATTATTGGGTAAAAGCAGCGGGACTGACAATGCCATTTTTAGACTTTAGTATATATGGACAAATTCAACAGGCTAAAGGCCAATACTATGCAGCATATTATAATTATATCCAAGTAGTTAGAAATGCATTTGCTAGTGTTGATAATGATTTATCTGCACATCAACAATTTACAAATAATTTAGATACTCAAACTAAAGCATATGGTAGTACTCAAAAAGCATATGTATTGGCAACAAGTAGTTATAAAGATGGTTTATATAGCAAGCCTACATTATTACAAAATGCGGTTACTATGGATCAGGCTGCTTTACAAGTTCAGCAAAGTAAATTACAACAATTGGGTAGTATAGTACAGCTGTATCAAGATTTAGCAGGCGGTTATGGTTACCAAAATAATGAAAGTGCTAATAAATTTGGTGATGGACATGATTGGTCAGGTATATGATTAGTTTAGAGAATAGAATAAAAGGAAAAACGATTTTAATTACTGGGGCAAGTTCAGGAATAGGTTTGTCATGTGCAAAATTATTTGCAAAATATGGAGCTAACTTGATTCTTGCTGCTAGAAGATTTGATAGATTATAAGCATTGAAAGATGATCTTGAAAATAATTATCAAGCAAATACGTTTATATATGAATTGGACGTTACTAAAGCTAGTGATGTTGCAAAATTTTTGGAAAATATACCTGGAAGTTTTAAAAAAATTGATATCCTAATAAATAATGCTGGTTTAGCATTAGGTTTGGATGATTTAATTCATGATGATGTAAATAATTGGGAAAGAATGATAGATACAAATGTAAAAGGGTTTTTAACTGTATTACGTTTAGTATCTAAGCAAATGGTAGAACTTTCTGTTGAAGGTCACATCATTAATATAGGCTCTATTGCAGGACTTGAGTCTTATGCAAAAGGAGCTGTTTATTGTGCAACAAAGCATGCTGTACATGCTATAACGCAAGCATTTCGTGAAGAAATGGTTGAATATGGCATTAAAGTTAGCGAAATTTGCCCAGGAGCAGTTAATACT
>JAQUVM010000153.1 GCA_028693355.1 Burkholderiales bacterium | reverse complement strand
AATATGCAATGTCAAATTCTTTTGGCTTTGGTGGCACTAACTCAACAATAATTTTTAAGAAAGTTTAAATATGACAAGAATGGTTAATTGCATCAAATTGGGTGTAGAAGCAGAAGGATTAGATTTTCCTCCACTACCAGGTGAATTTGGTCAAAAAGTCTTTGAAAGCGTTTCAAAAGAGGCTTGGCAAGGTTGGATAAAACAACAAACAATGATTATCAATGAAAATCGTTTAAACTTATCTGAAGATTCTGCTCGTAAATATTTACGTCAACAATTGGAATACTATTTTTTTGCAGGTAAATAATCATGTCTCTACCTAAAATAACAAAAGCTGTATTTCCTGTGGCTGGTATGGGAACAAGATTTTTACCGGCTACAAAAGCATCTCCAAAAGAAATGTTACCAATAGTAGACAAACCTCTTATTCAATATGCAGTTGAAGAAGCTATTGAAGCTGGAATTACAGAACTAATTTTTATCACAGGTAGAAACAAGCGCTCAATAGAAGATCATTTTGATAAAGCCTATGAGTTAGAAACAGAACTTGAGCTAAAAAACAAAACTAAACTATTAGATATAGTGCAAAATATTTTACCTAGTCATGTTAATTGTATTTATATTCGTCAAGCAGAGGCACTTGGTTTAGGACATGCTGTATTAACAGCTAGTTCGGTAGTTGGAAATGAGCCATTTGCGGTTATCTTAGCTGATGAATTAATGGATGCAAGTCCTGGTGCATTATCACAGATGATTAAAGTTTATAACCAAACAGGATCATCTGTTTTAGGTGTAAACGAAGTTCCACATGAAGAAGTATCATCTTATGGTATTGTAAAATTGGCTGATAAATCACTGAAGCACAAAAAAATTGAAAAAATTGTCGAAAAACCTAAAATTGAAGATGCTCCATCTAATTTAGCTGCAGTAGGTCGCTATATTTTAACGCCACGTATTTTTAATGAATTACGTAATACCCAGCGCGGTGTTGGTGGTGAAATTCAATTAACAGATGCAATTGCAGAAGTGCTGCATTACGAAGCAATCTTTGCACATGTTATAGAAGGCCGTCGTTATGACTGTGGATCTAAACTTGGATATCTAGAAGCAACAATAGGATTTGGCTTAAAACATCCTGAAGTTGGTGCAGATTTTAGAGAGTATTTAAAGCAACTTCAAACTGAAATATAAAAAATAGCTACAAAGTTATAAAAACTATTTAGATTGAAATTGCTTGTATTTATCTGTTACAAAATTAAGAATTTTATTTCTAAATAAAACTTCTGAAAATTTTTGTGAATTTGAAATACAATTGCTAAAATCTAATTGTATGCTCTCAAATTCACGTACTGCGTTAATAATAGAATCAGTGTCTTGTTTATAAAAAAACACGCCAGTTGCAAGATCTGATTCTGTTATAACTGAATCACATACCCCGCCCTTACCATACGCAATAACAGGAGTAGCACAAGCTTGCGCTTCAACAGGTATGATACCAAAATCCTCTTCTGCTGCAAAAACAAAAGCTTTAGCATTTTGCATTAATTCAATCATTTTATCATCACTAATAAAACCTAAATATTTAATATTAGTATATTTATTAGCTAAATCTTGAATCTTAGTAGCTCCATCGCCAGTTCCAGCAATAATTAATTTTTTGTCTGGCATTTTAGCAAAAGCTTTAGCAATTAAATCTACTTTTTTATATGGGACTAGACGAGATGCCGTAAAATAATATTCTTGCTTATTAATTTGTGGAGTAAATTTTTGAATATCGACTGGGGGAAAGATTACTTCAGAATCTCTACCATAAACCTTTTTAATTCTTCTAGCAATAAAATTAGAGTTCGCTATAAAATAATCAACACCATTTGCAGTTCTATAATCCCAAAGTCTAATTTTATGTAAAAAATAGCGCATTAGCCAAGATAATAAAAAACCTTTATTTGACTCTTTAATGTATTGATGCTGTAAATCCCATGCATAACGAATTGGCGAATGGCAATAACAAATATGTAATTGGTTTGGACCTGTTAAAACACCTTTCGCTACAGCATGAGAGCTACTAATAATCACGTCATAGTTACTTAAATCAAATTGCTCGATAGCAAATGGCATTAATGGTAAAAATAATTGATATTTTTGTTTAATGAAAGGGATTTTTTGTAAAAATGAAGTTTTAACTTCTTTACCTTGTAAAAAATCTTTTTCATCAGGATTCAAACAATCAATTAGAGCAAATATATCAGCTTCTGGATAACATTTTATTAACTGTTCAACAACTTTTTCAGATCCAGCATAGGATACAAACCATTCATGGACAATTGCAACTTTCATTTATTAAGCCCAAAATTTTTTCATTTTGGCAGCATCTGCTTCTGCTCTTTTATATCCATAATCCAGCATTGGCTTTATCCATTTTGGATCCATAACGCTATCAATCTTATCAATACCTGGTAATAATCCAGCAACAACCTGAAAGACCTCTGTGCCATCTTGTTTTAACTGTTGAATTTCTTGATTTAGCGTATCTGGTAAAGCAGATATTCGTAATCCTTGAGTAACTTCGTTACGAGTACCATCACCTAAAGAAATAACCAGTGCTTTTTTAACGCCACTAATTACATCGCAGTGAGTACTAGTTTCACAAATACCACCATCCATGCACAAACGATCTTTTACCCAAGTAGGTCCTGTATTACCAGGAAGAGATGAACTTGCTGCACACGCCTCATAAATTGGTACATTATCTTTTTGAGAAATAACTACTCTTTCGCCAGTATAACAATCATTTGCTGTAATATGTAGTACATAAGATTTCCAATCATCAGTTCCAATTAGTTTATGCACTGATTTATAATAA
>JAQUVM010000152.1 GCA_028693355.1 Burkholderiales bacterium | reverse complement strand
ACATCTCCACATGCTGGTGCTCCAACCATTCCTGTCCCTACATGACTATCATTTTTATCTAAACTCCCCACATTACGAGGGTTTTCATAATGGTCAATTACTTTGTTTGAATAAGCCATTTCTTTCTCCTAATTATGCAAAATTACATCACGGTGATCATCATGCGAAGCCCATTCGAAATTCGCAACATCAATCCCATCTTTAAACATCTCCCAAAGTGGAGATAACTCACGTAATTTAGCAACTTTTTCTATTAATAAATTTACTGTATAATCAATTTCTTCTTCAGTCGTAAAGCGACTAATACTAAAACGAATCGAACTGTGAGCTAATTCATCATTACGACCAATAGCACGTAACACATAAGAAGGCTCTAATGATGCCGAAGTACATGCAGAACCACTAGATACTGCAATATCTTTAATCGACATAATCAAAGACTCGCCTTCCACAAAATTAAAACTTATATTTAAATTATGTGGAACTCGATGCGTTAAATCTCCATTGATATAAACTTCTTCCATTGTAGACAAACCATTTTGTAGCTTATCATGCAATTTTTTTATACGTGGTAATTCAGTTGACATTTCTTCTTTAGCTAAAGCAAACGCAGCTCCCATACCAACAATTTGATGTGTTGGCAATGTACCTGAACGAAAACCTCTTTCATGACCACCACCATGAATTAATGGTAGTAAGCGAACACGTGGCTTACGACGTACATATAATGCTCCAACACCTTTTGGCCCATAGACCTTGTGCGCTGAAAAACTCATTAAATCCACATCTAAATTAGCTAAATTTACATCAATTTTACCAATTGCTTGTGCAGAATCTACATGAAATATAATTCCACGTTCACGACACATTTTTCCAATTGATGGAATATCTTGAATAACCCCAATTTCGTTGTTTACATACATAACCGAAATTAAAATAGTATCTGGACGAATAGCTGCTTTCAATACCTCAAGATTTAATAATCCATTCTCTTCTGGCATTAAATACGTCACTTCAAATCCAACACGCTCTAATTCACGCATAGTATCAAGTGTAGCTTTATGTTCAGTTTTTACCGTAATAAGGTGCTTTCCTTTATCACCATAAAACTGCGCAGCACCCTTAACTGCCAAGTTAATAGATTCTGTAGCACCAGATGTCCAAATAATTTCTTTTTCATCACAACCGACGGTATCGGCAACTTGGCGACGAGCATTTTCTACAGCATCGTCAGCAGCCCAACCAAAACTATGCGAACGAGAAGCTGGATTACCAAATTCATTCGTTAAAAATGGCATCATTGCATCTAAAACTCGTGGATCAAGTTTAGTAGTTGCAGAACTATCTAAATATATGGGTAACTTCATTAATTTCTCTACTTTCAATTTGGACGGCAAAACATAATTTTTTCTGGTTCTTTATGATCTGCTTTATCCAATAAATCCTTTAAGGTAACTTTTCCAAGGTAATTATATAACTCCATCGTCAAACCAGCCCATAAATCATGAGTCAAACATTGACGATTATCTTTGCAATTTTTACTACCTCTACATGTACGCGCATCCATATCTTCATCTACTGCTTTTATTATTTCAGCAATCGGGATAAGCTCAAGTGCTTTAGTTAAAACATAACCACCACCTGGACCCTTATAGCTTTTTACTATATTATTTTTACGAAGCTTTACAAACAGCTGTTCAAGATAAGACAGAGAAATACTTTGGCGCTCACTAATATTATATAACGTAATAGGTGTAGCATTTCCTTCACTGTAAATAGCAATATCTAAAAGCGCTGTTACAGCAAATTTACCTTTAGTGGTAAGTTTCATAAGACCTCTAAACCTTATTCAAAATATTTAACTCTACGATGACATAATTCTATATTACCTGAGTAATTTTGTCAATTATTATAACATTATTTCATAAAAGCCTATTGCATTCAAAAACAAGGGTAAGCTATCAATAAAAACCAATATACATCACTACAAAACATCAAATAGCACTGCGGCGCAACATGTTGACATAAAGCCTGAAAACATAGTAAAATACTTGGTTAATTCTTTCATTTTTAAATTTTTGAAATACCTATGAAAAAAAATATTATCGATAAAATATGGGATAGTCACGTTGTAATTAGTAAACCAAACTTCCCCGATACACTGTATATAGACAGAGTACTTCTTCATGAAGTAACTTCAGCACAGGCGTTTGCTGAACTAAAAAAGCGCAATATAAAAATTAGAAATAAAGATAGCTTCTTAGCTACAATTGATCACTCAATTCCTACAGATAAAAATAGAGCTATTATTGCCGATACTGTTGCAAAAACCCAAGTTGACACATTAAGAAATAACTGCAAAGAAACTGGCGTTACCTTATATGATATCGAAAGCTCACATCAAGGGATTGTCCACGTAGTTGGCCCAGAATTAGGGTTTACATTACCAGGTAAAACTATTATTTGTGGTGATTCACATACTTCGACGCATGGTGCATTTGGAGCTCTTGCATTTGGGGTTGGCACTTCTGAAATCACTCATGCAATGGCAACTAGCTGCATTTTACAAAGTCGCCCAAAAACATATAAGGTAGAATTCATTGGCTCACCAAGTAAGTATTTCACTGCTAAAGATGCAGTATTAAAACTAATCTCAATCATAGGTATTGGCGGTGGTCAAGGATGCGTAATTGAGTACGTTGGAGAATACATTCGCTCTCTTAGCATGGAAGGTCGTATGACTATTTGTAATATGTCTATCGAATGCGGAGCACGTGCTGGTCTGATTGCTCCTGATAATACAACTTTTACATACCTAGAAGGTCGTGAATATGCACCTAAAGGCACAGATTTACAAAAGCAAAAGAAGAATGGTTAAAATTAGTTAGTGATAATGATG
>JAQUVM010000151.1 GCA_028693355.1 Burkholderiales bacterium | reverse complement strand
AACTGATGGTGTAGTTATTGATTTTAGCTGTCATATGACTAATGTTTTAGAATTTAATGCTGAATCTCAAACGATTACAGTTGAGCCCGGAGTGATTTTAAGTGATTTAAATCGTATGCTAGCAAAGCATGGTTTATTTTATGCTCCAAATGTCTCAACTGCTGATCGGGCAACTATTGGTGGGATGATTGCAACTGATGCAGCTGGTAAGGGTTCTCTAATTTATGGTAAGACTTCTGATAGTTTAATTGGGGTAGAATGTTATTTAGCCGATGGTAGTTGTATTGATACTATAAACGCGACTAAAGATATTAAATTTACTAACCAAATAAAAAATTTACTAATTCCTGTACAAGATGAGATTGCTAAACGCTTTCCACCGTTAAAGCGTCCTTTGTCAGGTTATAATATTCGTCAGTGTTATCAAGATGAAAAATTTAGTTTTGAATATTTGATTGCAGGCTCTGAGGGTACTCTTGGCGTTGTAACTGCGGCTAAACTAAAGCTTTTACCAATACCAAAATTTAAGGCTCTAATGGTAGTTCATTATGATAGCTTTGTTGGTGCTTTGCGTGATGCTGATTTTTTGATTAAATTTAATCCGCTGGCTATTGAAGCCGTTGATGAAAAAGTACAAAAAAGCGCACAAACATTACCAAATTGGCCACAGCTAGCCAAGATGCTTAATAGTGAAGGTCAAAATTATATTTCAAATTTTGTAGAGTTTGTTGCAGAGACAAAAGAAGAGCTAGATAGCATTGTGCAACAGGTACAACAAGCATTAAATAATAGAAATTCTAACTATGTAACTATTCTTGATAATAACCAGATTAACCAATTATGGTCAATACGTTCTTTAGCTGTGGGTTTGGTTGGTAAATTACCAGGTGTACGTAAGCCAATTGCCTTTGTTGAAGATGCTATTGTTCCACCACATAATTTAGCTGATTTTGTTGAAGAATTACAAATAGAGCTAGATAAGCAAAACTTTACTTATGCTATGTATGGACATGTTGATGTTGGATGTATCCATGTAAGACCGGCTTTAAATATGCAAGATAAAGAAGATCGTGCGCATATCCGTCCGATTACTGAGCAGGTAATTACATTGTTAAATAAATATGACGGAATTTTGTGGGGTGAGCACGGTAAAGGTTATCGTGGCGAATTTGTACCTCATGTATTTGGTGAAATTTTGTATCCAATTTTATGCCAAATTAAAGCATTATTTGATCCTAATAATCGCCTTAATCCTGGTAAATTGACGGCTCCATCAGAGAGTATCAAATTACAACGTATTGAATTAGTTCCTATGCGTGGACAGTTTGACGAGAATATATCTAAGATTGATCAAGAAAGTTTTGCGAGTAGTTTGTTATGCAATGGTAATGGTGCTTGTTTTAATCAAGATCCTGCCAATGTGATGTGTCCATCATATAAAATTACTAAAAATAGGATTCACTCACCAAAAGGTCGTGCTACACTTATAAAAGAATGGCTACGTGCTAAGGCTAGTGGTGATAAAACGTTAGAAATAAATGCAGCAAAAGATGCTTTTGATGCACTACAAGGTTGTTTAGGATGTAAGGCTTGTGCAGGTAAGTGTCCAACTCAAGTAAGTATTCCAGAGGTTAGAAGTAAATTTTTAAATGAATATCATGATAAATATGTCAAACGTAGTTTACGTGATATATTATTATCAAGAGTTGAGATAATGGTACCAATAATAGCAAAATTTCCTACAACTTGGAATTTAATTGCAAAAAGTGGTATTTCTAGTATGCTTGGTATAAGTAAAGCTCCTGTTATAAAAAGCAAGGTTAGTTTAACTAATTACATTTTAAGTAATGGGATAAGTATTTATGATGAGAATAGTAACCAAGACGTATTGTCTCGAGATGGAGTTGTAATTTTTGTTGATGTATTTACTGGATTTCTTGAAAATAGCATAGTAATAGCAACAATTGAAGTAATTAAAAAGCTAGGGTTCAAACCATATATAATATATCCACGTAATAGTGGTAAAGGCTTAATATGGTCTGGCAATATAAATAAATTTATAGATAATTCTGAAGTATTATCTGGTTTATTAGAACCTATATTTCAGCGTAAGCTGCCTGTAATAGCACTAGAAAATACGATTACGACGATGTTTAGAGATGAAATGGTTAAATTTGCTAAACCATTATCTGGCAAAGTTGAAACATTAGCAGAGTTTTTAGCAAAAAATACTAATGAATTTAAAGCTAAAACGGCTAATAAAGAATATAGTTTGTTACCTCACTGTACAGAACAAGCTCTAATGCCAAGCGAGAGCATTAATTGGCAGAAAATTTATGCTTCAATTGGTATTAATTTGGAAGTGAAAAACCTTGGTTGTTGTGGTATGGCAGGTACATATGGGCATTTGTCTGAAAATACGACTAATTCTGATGGTATATTTACTAATAACTGGCAAAGCACGATTGATGTTAAAAATAAGGTGAATTTAGTTACTGGTTTTTCTTGCCGTTCACAGGTAAGTAAATTAGCGGATGTTGATTTAAAACATCCCATAGAAATAATTAATGAATTAATGAAATAGGGAATAAATAATGGAAAATAAATATTTAATTATAGATTTTGATAGCACATTTATACAAGTAGAATCTCTTGATGAGTTAGCTGCAATAGCATTAGCAGATAGTCCTGATGGTGATGTAGTAGTTGAAAAAATTCGTCAAATTACTAATCTAGGAATGGAAGGGAAAATTTCATTAAGTGAAAGTTTAGACACTCGTATTAAATTGTTGAAGGCTAATAAAAAGCACATCGATACTCTAATTACTATTCTGAAAGATAGAGTTACTAGCTCATTTGTGCGCAATAAGAAGTTTTTTGAACAGTTTGCAAGTAATGTTTATAT
>JAQUVM010000057.1 GCA_028693355.1 Burkholderiales bacterium | reverse complement strand
TATAATGGCATATTTGGTGCTGCTAGTACTTTTACTAAAATGAATGTTTTTAATGTGAAATTAAAATCTGGTGGTGATTGCGATTTATCTTTTCCTGCAAACTATAATACAGCATTACTTGTTATTGAAGGACGTGTGAGTATAAATGGTACAAATGTGCCGACAGATAATTTTGTATTATTAGCTAATGATGGTGAAGATTTTTCTATTGTTGCTAACGATGATTCTGTGGTCTTAGTTTTAAGTGGCGAACCTATTAATGAACCAATTGCTTCACGTGGACCATTTGTGATGAATACTACTGAGGAAATTATAAAAGCCTATTATGACTATAATCAAGGTAAATTTGGTCATTTAGATTAATACAAAGATATTAAGAAAATTTCATCCTGAGTGAATCTGATTTGTATTGCTTGGGTATATACACATATTTTTTTGTTAAAAAATTATAAATAAAACTTAAAGGGAAAGCAGTGCATCCGTTATTAAAATTATTTCGATATGCTAAGGGCTATCGTTCAGATGTTTGTGTGGCTACATTTTATTCATTAATGAATAAAATTTTTGATATTTTTCCAGAGATTCTAATTGGGGTCGCAGTTGATGTCGTTGTTAAACAACATGATTCTATGTTGGCTAAACTTGGTATTCATGACGTAGTTACTCAAGTTGTGGCTCTTGGATTATTTACAGGGTTTATTTGGATACTTGAATCTACGTTTCAGTATTTATATTCATTGAAATGGTGCTATTTAGCCCAGCATTTGCAGCATGATATGCGTATGGATGCATATAATCATGTGCAAAATTTACAGCTAAATTATTTTGAAGATAAAGCAACGGGTAATTTAATGTCAATTTTAAATGACGATATCAATCAACTTGAAAGATTTATTAATGATGGAGTAAATCAAATTATTCAGGTGGTTAGTTCAACATTTATTATTAGTATTATCTTTTTTGTAATTTCAGCTAAAGTTGCGGTTTTAAGCTTTTTACCAATGCCTTTTATTATTTTAGGTGTATTTTTCTTTCGTAAGCATTTAGCACCACGTTATTTACGTGTACGAAATGCAGCTGGTTCATTAAATGCTAAACTAAATACTAATTTATCAGGTGTTTCCACAATAAAAAGTTTTACAACAGAAGAGTATGAATATAATTCTCTAAGTAATTATAGTACAGAATATGTTGATGCAAATAAAAAGGCTATTTTATTGTCAGCAGCAGCAACTCCAATTATCCGTATAATTATTATGCTAGGCTTCCTAGTATCATTAATTTATGGTGGAATACTCACGGTTGATAAGCAAATTGAGGTTGCATCATATAGTATATTAATATTTCTATCACAGCGCTTATTATGGCCGTTAAATCAATTGGGTCAGGTAACAGATATGTATCAACGTTCAATGGCATCAATTAATCGTGTAATGGGATTACTTTCATCAAAAATTGAAATAAAAGAAGGCACACACCAATTACAAAAGCCATGCCGCGGTGATATAGAATTTAAAAATGTAGAATTTGCATATTCTGGACGTACTGCATTATTTAATAGTATAAATGTATCAATCATAAGTGGTGAGACAGTCGCTTTTGTTGGTAGTACGGGATCCGGTAAATCAACATTAGTTAAATTATTATTACGTTTATATGATAATCAAGCAGGTCAAATTACTATTGATGAGCATGATATTAAAGATTTAACTTTTAAAGCTTTACGTGGTGAAATAGGTCTAGTTAGTCAAGAGACATTTTTAATTGACGGTACTATTGCAGATAACATAGCATACGGTTCTTTCGATGTTACTAAATTAGAAATTGAACGCGTAGCAAAGTTAGTTGAAGCAGATGAGTTTATAAATTGTTTACCAGATAAGTATAATACCCTTGTGGGCGAGCGTGGTATGAAATTATCAGGTGGGCAACGTCAGCGTATAGCCTTAGCTCGTGCAATTATTAAAAATCCTGCGATTTTAATTTTAGATGAAGCAACATCAGCATTAGATAATCATACAGAGGATTTAATTCAAAAGTCTATGCTAGAAGTAGCTAAAGGTCGTACTACTATTGTAATTGCACATAGATTATCAACGATAGTAAATGCAGATAAAATATATGTTTTAGACAATGGTAGAGTGATCGAATATGGGACTCATAAAAAGCTAATATCAGATAATAAACATTATGCTTACTTATGGAATTTACAGCTAAAAAGTAGCGTATGATATTTTGTAAAAAGATGAACATGTGTTCATCTTTTTTATTGGCTTAAATCTAAGAATCTATTTGTTTGTAATGAGTTTGGTATTTTTTGATGATAATCATTTTGTTTTAATTTTTGCATTAACTCTTGTAGGCTGTATACTTCAAATTTTGGGTAAAGATATCTGCTCACTATGTTACGAGTAGTTTTCTCTGTTATTTTTGTATTCTCAAAAATACTGATTACTTGAGATATTTCAGTGTAATCTTTGCAATAAAATAATAAAAATGCTATTTGATGTTCTCGATGCGTCAAAAATGAATCATTATCCGGTAGGTTGTTTTTTTCAACATATGTAACATTTCTAATTAATGTTTCGAAAAATGTTTCAAGTTTAACCCAATAAAATTCAAATCTTAGGCCAACTACAAAATTTGAATCTGGCTCATTAATTGGTGAGATTGTTGCACCAAATATTTGAATCATATCTTGTGTTTTATGCAATAAGTTAGAAATTATAACTGGGATAATCTTATTTTGAGTAATTGCTTTATTAAAAGCATCTAGCGATGGCTTAATATTTTCAGGTGGAATCTTTGCTGTTTGGTGTATATGTTTTCCAATTACCTCATCATGTGTTTTTCCACCAATAGTTAAATAATCTGTTCCAGCAAATACTGCAACAAGATCTCGATCTAAAACAATTAAGAATTTATTTTTGTCAAATTCTTGACAGTGTTCAATGTACCTACGTAAGTGTTGATTCAATTATTCTTCCATTTATATTTATAAGTTGTATAGTATGCATTATATTTCATTATACAAAAATTTAAGGTATAAAAATTTATACTATTTTATATAATTAGTCTTTAAGAAATGTTTTTATTTATTAAGGTAATGTAAGTTATTTATATGATTTTATATATTAATATGTGATGTATATTATTCAAAGTGTTGTATTTTATGACATATTAAGGTATAAAAATTTATACTCTAAACTTCTTTAATTACGTACGCAATTCTTTATGACGTTGTTTTGTAACTAATATTTAAGTTTATACGTTTTTGTGGGTAAATTCACCCACATTTATTGTGTTGTTATCAAGTAAAATGAATAATATTTTTTTAAGGGTTTTATTATGAAAAAATCATTATTATTTGCATTAAGTTTATTAGCTATTTCATTTGCTAATGCTGATGCTGCTTCAGGATCTGGAGCCTATGTAAATATTAATACTGGATTTGCAACTATGCAAGCATTGCCCACTGGGTCTTGGACTGGAAATATAAATGCAGGTTATAACTTTAACCGTAACTTTGCTTTAGAAGGTGGATATAACCTATTTGCAAACCAACAATTTGGTGTAAGCACGACGACAAATATTTTTGATGTAGCTGCTAAAGGAACATTACCTTTATCTGAATCATTTAGTTTGTATGGGCGTTTAGGTCTTGGTCTTGGAGTGAATAGTTGGTCTGGTAATGCAAATAGTAATTGTGTGTTGTGCCAATCAAATGATAGCACTTATATGCTAGGTCTAGCAGGTATTGGTGCTTCCTATGCATTAAGCAATAATATTGATTTACATTTAGAAGATACAATGTATGTGCCATTTGCGAGCTCATTTGTTGGAAGTTCTATAAATGCAGTGACTCTAGGTCTGCAATATAATTTTTAGATAAAAATATAAAAAAGGTTCGTAATGATTTCAAAACTAAAGTTAGGTAAAATTAATTCAGCTATTGGATTTACTTTAATGTTATTATCAATAGCATCGTTATCATCATGCGGTAGTGGCTCATGTTTGCCAAATGTTCCTGATGGTGAATTAAAATTAAAGATGGAAGCCCCAGCACAGTATCCTGCGGGTATAGCAGTAGATGCCTATCTTACTATAACAAATACTTCGCAGGTTAATGCTACTAATTTAGCGTATATGATTCCAGCACCAGGTGCAAATGGCAATTATACTGGCGTAACTATAGTACCAAATGCAGGTGTTGGTAGTAGCTCTGGAAGTTGTACTAATATAGCCGCAGGTGCAAGTTGTACTTTTATAGCGCATATCCCAGCAAATTCGCACCCAGGTAGTTTTACTGTTACTGCGATACCAAATGCAACTAATGGTTTAATGAGCGAAATACTCAATAAGATTACCTCAAGTCAAATTTCTGTTACAGCTAATATTGGCCTAGTTAATACCCCAGATTTTAATACTCCATATTATATTTTACCAGGCAATCAAACTATTACTAGCATTAGTAGTGAACCTACCGTTACATATGTATCATTGTTTATCAAAACATCAGATGCTAATTTAAATAATCTTGAATTAGTTGATCAAACTGGTACAAGCTTAAATTATTCAATAGTTGGTGCAGAGTCATTTACAAGTAATGCAGTTAATACTTACAGGGTAGTTATTCCTGCTGGCCAATCAGTACAAAATATTTTTGCTAAAAGTAATACTTGTAGTGCAGATTGTTCTAATAATGCAGTAGTAAATTTAGTTAGTTCTAATCTAGGTATTTTATCTATAGAGCCTAACTATTTTATTATGGATGAACATTATTTGAGCCAGACTTTAACTATTCAAAATATAGGTGCTGGAGAAGTTTCTGCTATTACACTGCCTGTGTTATCAAACTTTTTTAAGATTGAAGACAGTAATTGTGGAGGTTCATTAGCACCGAATGCTATGTGTACTTTTAAAGTAATTTATACCTCTGAAAGTAGTAGCAGTGGCCAAGAAAGTTTGGTGATTAATTACAATAATGGTAGTCAATTATCCAATGCATCAGCAATTATTCCTTATATTGGATTATTACCATTATCTGTAAGCATTGATAAGACGCCTATTGCAGGTGAATCAGCTGGTTATTGTAGTGTGGTAACTGCAACTGTACCTGATAATGTTAGTGTTAATACCATTGTAACTTTATCTGTATTGCCAGAATCAACTACAAGCTATGGATTCACAGGGACAGCACCATTTTTATCTACTACAACTTGTACAATATTAGCAGGTGAAAACTCATGCTCAACAAAAGCAGAAGACACCAATAATTTATGTGCATCTGTTAATACGGTTGGTACTTCTATTGCGATTAAAGCGAGTACAGCAGGCTATGCCTCTGATATTTTTAATACAGTTGTAGGTGGCACAATATTTTATAAAACTCGTGATACTAATATAGGATTTAATGCAAATCTTAAATCATATGCAGAAACTTTAAGCGGCGGAGAAATAGCCAATGGGGTAGTTGCAGCTGATTATTTGTGTAATAATGGTTACGGTGTTCCAACTAATGGGGCTAGGTATAAGGCTCTAATCTCAATAGATGGTATTAGGAATGTTGGAACTAATGGTAATCAAAACCTTGATTGGATGCTTAAACCTAATACTCGTTATATTAGAGTTTCTGATAGTGTAACAATTGCAACAGCAAGTGAATCTGCAGTATTTAATTTTCCATTAGAAAGTGGTTTTATATCATTACCCAAAACATTTTTGGCTCCAGCAGCTTATATCTGGACTGGTATGAATAGTGATTGGACACCAAATGGTGATAACTGTGCTGGATTTACTAGTTCAGTTAGTGCAACAGTGCCACAAGGAAGAATATTTAACTCGAGTGATGGAGGAGTTTTTACTAATTCTCAAGTTATATATCTATTTAACCCTGACATAGCCATACGAAATTGTGCAACTGCACAAGGTAGTAGTAATATTAATGGATTAATTTGTGTACAACAGTGATAGATTATAGTGGCAAGATATAAGCCATGCTTTGAATAGCAGCCTAAATATAACTTATAATTTAGGCTGTTAATATTATATTACATAATTTAATATAAAATACTTTTAGAAATATAAACATATAAAAAAGGTTTGAGATGATTTTAGGGTTAGAATTAAGGAAAGTTAAATCAGTTATTGGTTTTACTTTAATGGTATTATTGATAGCATCGTTATCATCATGTGGTAATGGCGATTGTAAGCCAGATAATAATAGTAGTGCTAATCTTTTATTAAAGTTAGTTGCTCCATATGAATATCCGTCAGGAGTCGCGGTAACGGCATATTTAACCATTTATAATACATCAAGTGTAAATGCTAATAATTTGTACTACGATATTCCAGCTGGATATAATTTTACAGGTGCGGCAATAACTGTCAAAAATGGACAGTCAGATCAGCCGTGTTATAATATTCCAGCATACCAGCATTGTACTTTTCCAGTGGAAATTGGTGCTAACTCACATCCAGGTAGTTTTACCGTTAATGCTACTCCAAATGGTGGTAGTATGTTAAATAAATTAGAAAAAAGTGTTAAATCAAAACTTGGTTTAGGTTCAAATACTATTTCCTTAACTGCTAATATTGGTTTGACTGAGGTATCACCAAATACTCAAGCAGGTGCAGATGGAATTAGTTTTTTATATAATAAAGTTATAGCCGCTAATTCAGATGGCAGTACACAAGTTGCAATTACAGCAGTTGTAGGGACAAATGCAGGGTTATTTAATACAATTAACCTAGTTGATGCGTCTGGCAATTTATTAGATTTTACAACGCCTTCTCAAAATAGTGGAACAGGTAAGTCACCTTTATCTGCTGGTAGTGTAGTTACTTTTATGTTAACTATACCAAGAGGGGTAACTAATTTACCATTTTATGCACAAACAATGTCAAATGGTTCTGTAGTTTCTCCTTTATCAACAAACTATAATTCTTTAAATACAGTTCAGGCTAGTAGTGGTATTTTAACTGTACAACCAACTTCGTTTAGTTTTTCTACAAAAGATAATTATGTTGAGCAAGTCCTTACTTATACTAATATTGGTTCAGGTATAGTCACAGGCCTTAATTTTGTTGCTCCTACTAACCCTATTGAAATTTTAAGCAATGATTGTGGCAGTTCTTTAGCATCAGGTGCTATTTGTACTATTAAATTAAAATCTAATGCACTAGCTGGTAGTAGTGGTACTGGAAGTTTTACTGCAAATTATACAAATATGCCAGCGGCAGTTGTTTCGCAATATAACTATGTAGGTATTGATGCAGAATATGGGATTTCATTAACAGCAGACAACGAGTTTAATTTTGTTTCAACAACAGTAAATTCATCATCGTCAACTCAAGTTACATTAAGCAATACTGGTAATGTTATGGAAAGTAATTTTGCGTTTACTTTTAATCCTAATTATTTTGCAATTAGTGCTGGAACAGGTGCTAATTCTTGTACTATTTCGACGAATAAAGTAATAAACAATTTAGCTAGTGGTGATAGTTGTTCTTTTACTCTTACTTATACCAATAATCAAGTTGGTTCTAGCACTTCTCTTATGGCAGTGAATTTTAATTATAATGGTTCACATACTATATCTGATACTAAAACCTTAACTTATACAACTACTCAAGCTGTTGCTTCGTTAAACATAACTGGTAATGGTAATTTTGGTACTATTATTGCAAATAATCAAGAAAGCCATATTCAATTATTTACTATTCGTAATGTGGGGCAAGATACAGCAACAAATATTAACCTAGATGCTTTGACTGCTCCTTTTGCAAGCACGAGTACTTGTGGCCCCAATTTGGCAGTAAACGAATCATGCACTGTAACTATTAAATTTGGTCCTACAAGTTTAGCCAATAATTATAATACCAACTTTGTAATGAATTATCAGTCAAGTACAGATACTTCAGCAGTGGTTAACTCAACTACTCAAGCAATGACCGGTACTGCTCGTTCGCCATTGACTGCAAATGTGCAAATTAGTTCAGTTACGGCAACTAACTCTTCAGGTGGAAACGGAGAGGATTCAGATAATGCATTTATGATTGAATCTACAAGTGCTACTTCTGCTAATATAACTCTCACATATATTAATACAAGTAGTAATTATGCTGCACAAAGTTTTAGCGTAAATACTTCTGTATTACCGCCTAATTATACTTTAGTAAATAATGGATGTAGTAATATCACATTACAACCTAGTTCTGCTAATAGTTGTCAAGTGGTATTGAGGCTTTCGACAACAGCTGTTGCAGATTATAACATTAATCTTACCAATTCCTTACTTGGTAGTTGGAGCGATGAACGTGGTGAACAAGTAGCTCAAGCTATTGATTGGAGTACTTCGGATGGTCAAGCAACGACAGTTTATGTATCGGTTTTCCCATCAGCTAATGTTTTAGCAATGCTAAGTAATAGCAGTAGTGGTTCTCCAGTAATTACAAAAACAGATATTAATCAAAATTTCTATGTTGTATTAAAGTTGTCTGGTGGTTACAATGTAAGCACAAATACTTATACTGTCGTACCACCTCAAGGATTCACTTTAGTAAATGGCGGTACATGTGCAGTTAGTACAACAAATTCAACGTGTTATGTGGAAATTACTGCATCATCTATTGTAGGGACATATAGTATTGGTATTACAGGTGGAAATATAACTCCAAATCCATCATCATTGCCTTTGGAGTTAGTTTCTAGTATAAATCCGTATAGTTATATTACAAATATAGGACCAAGTAATCCTCCGGCTTTAAATGGTTCAGGCTATATTCTTAAATGTACTACAGATCAAACTACTGGTATCATAGATAATTGTACAACGGCATTGTCTGGACTAAACTCTCCCGAAGGGATGGTTCGCCATGGAGATCATTTGTATTTTGCTTCCGTTATTGTTCAAAATAGTGTTGCTATGGATGTAGTTCAGAACTGCCAGATAAAATCAGACGGTGATTTAGATAATTGTGTGGTGGAACTATCTACTCCTGATTCTGGTGGTTTTGATTTTAACCAAATGGCAATAAATAATAATCAAGTTTATCTTGGTGTGTCAGGTGGACAAAATGTATACAATGGCGTATCAGTTGCAAATATTCAAAACGATGGTTCTTTAACTACATTTAATAAGGTTACATCGAGTGCTGTGTATTCTATTAGTATTGCACATGATTATATGTATGCAACAAACCAAGGTCATGAGCTTTATCAATTTGCTTTAAATGATTTTAATACGCAATATACAGCTCCTATTGGCAATCAATCAATTCCAATTACAGTATATGATGATTATGTTTATACTAGTGGCGGCAATGGTCAGATTTGGAGGTGTGATTTGAATCCTGCTTCAAATTATAATGTTCAAAATTGTAATTATGCCAATGCATCTACGACCGGAGTTGCTTTAGGAATGACTACTATTGGTAAATATCTATACACCATTAGTCTTAGTAACGTAATTACAAAATGTACTATTAGTACAATAGATGGAAGCCTTAGTGATTGTGCAAATCTTCCGATCAGTAATTTGCAAATACCAGTTACTATTGTAAATTAATTTGCGTTATAAAAATATTCTAATAGAAAAAATATTATAGCAAGGTTATTTTTAACCTTGCTATTTTATTAGCTCAAATAAAGGACAAGTAATCTATTATCATTTTAACGTTTGTAATAATAAAGTAAATAAAATAATGAAAAGTGTTAAAATCTTTGAATACATATAACTTTGTAGGAATATATTATGGAATTAAGTAATTTTACATATGATGAATTAGAGATTGGTCAATCTGCATCAATTACAAAAGAAATTACATTGTCAGATATTCAAGGATTTGCCGCAATATCTGGTGATATAAATCCAGCTCATCTTGATAGCGAATATGCTGCTAAAACTATGTTTAAAGAAGTAATAGCTCATGGAATGTTAAATGGGGCTTATATTTCTGCTGTTTTAGGTACAAAACTACCGGGTTTAGGTACAATATATCTTAGTCAAGAACTAAGCTTCATGAAGCCAGTTAAGATTGGTACAGTTCTTGAGGTTGTTTTGACAGTTAAAGAAAAATTACCAAAAAATCGAGTAGTTATAGAATGTAATTGTTTCAATCAAGATGAAGAATTAGTTTGTACTGGTACTGCTAAAGTATTAGCACCTGCTCAAAAGTTATCCGCAACTTCAAAAGTACCTGAATTTACTTTGAAAATCTAATGTTTAAATTTGATTTTAGCTGAATAAAAGTGTTAAAATCATGCTCTTGTATTAAGCTGGTCGCGGCTTGGTACAATTAATTTAATATAAATAAAGGACACAACATGGTATTCATGAAGTTAGTTGCCGAAGTTCGTAATGAGCAAGGTAGGGGTGCGAGCCGCCGCTTGCGTCAAGCTGGTAAAGTTCCAGCTATTGTATATGGTGCAAATAGCGAAGCTAAAACTGTAACATTAGATCATAATACATTATTTCATGCAGTAAAAAAAGAAGCTTTTCATACTTCAATTTTAGAGCTTGATGTTGCTGGTAAAACAGAGCAAGTTGTATTACGTGATGTTCATTTTCACCCATACAAACAACAAATTTTACATTTAGATTTACAACGTGTTTCTGCTAATGAAGAAATTCACTTGTCTATCCCTCTTCATTTCTTAAATGAAGATAAATCAGTTGCAATTAAAAAACAAGGTGCACACGTAACTCACGTGGCTACTGAAGTTGAAGTACGTGCATTAGCTGCTAATATGCCTCAATTTATTGAAGTTGATTTAGCTAGTTTACAAGCTGGTCAAACTATTCATTTATCTGATTTAGTTGTACCTCAAGGTGTTAAATTAGAGAAGTTATTACGTGGCGATGATGCTGCTATAGTAATTGCTGGTGGAATAGCTGAAGTTGCTGATGCTGAAGTTGTATCTCCTGCAGATGTTGCTTCAATCAAAGGTAATGCTGAATAATTTTAATTATTCGTTAAGTTATGAAAACCTAGACTATAATTCGTCTAGGTTTTTTATATGAGGTTTATCATGATATTTAATTTAAGCGTATATTTAGTTTCATTTATACATCTAATATTTTTTATATTAGAAAGCTATTTGTTTAATAAGCCAATTGGAATAAAAGTTTTTCGTCTAAATGATGAAAAATTAAAATATACAAAAGCATTTGCTATAAATCAAGGGTATTATAATTTATGCTTATCTATTGGATTATTAGTAGGTATATGGTTAAATAATCATCAATTAACATTATTTATTTTATCTTCTATAGTAGTTTTGGGTATAGTCGGAGCATTTACTGTTAGTAAACGAATATTTTATTTACAATCAATACCTGCTATAGTAAGCCTCGTTTTATTTTTTGTGAAATTTTAATTATGATTAAATTAATTGTGGGATTAGGTAATCCAGGTCGGGAGTATGAAGATACTCGTCATAATGCTGGTTTCTGGTTTGTTGAAGAGTTTACTCGTAAATTAGGTGCAAACTTTAGCTTAGAAAGTAAATATTTTGGGTATGTAGCTAAAGCTAAATTTGCTGGTAGTGATATATGGTTATTAAAGCCACAAACTTATATGAATTTATCTGGTAAGTCTGTACAGTCATTAGCAAGTTTTTATAAAATTACTCCAGAAGAAATATTGGTAGTTCATGATGAATTAGATTTTAAACCAGGCACTACTAAAATGAAACAAGGTGGTGGTAATGGTGGACATAATGGACTTAAGGATATTGATAGAGTAATTGGTAAAAATTATTGGAGATTAAGGATTGGCATAGGTCATCCAGGAGATGCGGCTAAAGTAGCTGGGTTTGTATTAAATCGCCCAACAATTGATGAGCGAGTAGAGATAGATAGAAATATAGATAAGGCTTTATCAGTTAGCGATATGCTATTATCTGGTGATTTTGCAAATGCTCAGAAATCATTACATACCAAGTAATGACTAAAAAGGCACTATTTAATTTATCCAAATAATGCCTTTTTTCTTTAATTCATTAAACTATACAAGTTTTTATTTAATTTATATTGCGGGTTAGCAATAAATGTTGCTTTAATTTTATTTTGGGTTGCTAAGCTATCTATAGAATTAAGATCTACAGCATCTACTTTATAGTACCCAATGATATTATCACAAGGTATATTTAATATATTAACTTCCCCACCAGTTTCGTCTATTCCTTTATATTGAATGGAAATTGTTGGCATATCAAAACTTAATAAATTTTGACTATCTATTACATACACATGTCCGTTTGAATAATATACAGCATTCATAAATGCTTTTGCCGTTGAAACACCTGATTGTCCAGTTGCTCCTTCTGATATATTGCCATTTTCATCTGTACCTATACCATAAGCTTCGTAAAGATTTTTTCTAATAGTTAAATCATTTCTGCTTTTAAAACCGCCACTATTACAAATTGCTAATAAATTTCTACTATCACCACGATATACAATACCATGAAAGGTTTTCATTTTAACTTGTCTGCCTTTTGTGTCATTTTCTGTCCATGCATCTTCTAATTTTCCAATCCCTTGATAATTTATATCAAATAAATATGGACTTGCTGTTTTTTTGAATTTAGCCAAAAACATTTCTGTAGTTATGTCTTGTGGTGATTGTTCTGTTGGTGGTGTAGCAGATGATCCAGCACCTGAACCGCATGATGATATTGTTAATGATAGTATATAGATCGGTAATAACAAGATTGATTTTTTCATGTATTGTCCTTATGCATTATTTAAAGAATTTCTTATTAATGATTTTATTACATTATTTATTAGGGATTTTGTATACTTATTTTGTATATAAGCATTGATTTATAAAGTTTTTATGCCTAAATTGATGGTATTTATGCAAATGAGTTATTTAAACCATGTATTGTAGCATACAATGGATGTGCGCATATAATTTATGCAAGATGTAGCGCTGTTTGTGATTGGATATAAAAAAATGCTGTGTATTCAAACACAGCATTTAAAGCATTTTCGCGTATTTTGATTAAGCAAATTTGGCTTGAAGATTTTTATCTAGTGCATCTAAAAATGCTTCTGTATTTAGGTATTGATCAGCTGCAACTTTGTTGCCATGTATACAAACAGCTAAATCTTTAGTCATTTTGCCTGATTCAACGGTTTCTACGCACACTTGTTCAAGCTTCAAGCAGAAATCAACTAATGCTTGATTAGAGTCTAATTTACCACGATGAGCTAAACCACGAGTCCATGCAAATATTGATGCAATTGGATTTGTTGAAGTTTTTTTACCAGCTTGGTGATCGCGATAATGACGAGTAACAGTACCATGTGCAGCCTCTGCTTCCATAGTTTTACCATCTCGAGTTACTAAAACTGAAGTCATTAAACCTAATGAACCAAAACCTTGAGCAACTGTATCTGATTGAACATCACCATCATAGTTTTTACATGCCCATACAAAGTTACCATTCCATTTAAGAGCAGATG
>JAQUVM010000056.1:3961-13688 GCA_028693355.1 Burkholderiales bacterium | reverse complement strand
CAGATACTATTCAAGCTGTAGTTGAGAGTAAATTATCTAACTATGAAACCGAAGTTATGAAACTTACTAAAGATTGTGCAGTAATTATAGCAGGCGAATTAGTTGCCTCTCAAGGTGGTAGTCAATCTGTTGAGATACTAGCTTCAAGTGTTGAAGTTACTGGTTTTGTAGAAAATCCTGATACATATCCTGTATCTCCTAAACGTCATACGGTTGAATATTTACGTGAGCACGCTCATTTACGTATCCGTACAAACTTAATTTCATCTGTAGCCAGAGTAAGAAATACTACATCAATTGCAATTCATGAATATTTACAACAAAATGGTTTTCAGTGGATTCATACGCCATTAATTACTGCATCTGACTGTGAGGGTGCTGGTGAATTATTTAAGGTTACAACATTAGACCTAAATAATATTCCAAAAAATGATAAAGGGATAGTTGATCATAAGCAAGACTTTTTTGGCCGTGAAGCATATTTAACAGTATCTGGACAGTTAAATCTAGAGACATATTGTATGGGATTGTCAAAAGTATATACTTTTGGTCCTACATTCCGTGCGGAAAATTCAAATACTACAAGGCATTTGGCTGAGTTTTGGATGGTAGAACCTGAAATTGCATTTGCAACTCTTATGGATGATGCCGCATTAGCTCAAGGAATGTTAAAACATGTATTTAAGACAGTTTTAAATAAAAATAGTGACGATATGAACTTTTTTGCTCAATTTATAGATAAGAGTGTTGTAACTCGTCTTGAGAGCATGGTTAATGATGATTTTGAAATGTTATCATATACAGATGCGATTAAACGCTTAGAGGCTTCTGGTAAGTCTTTTGAAAATCCTCTTTATTGGGGTGTGGATTTAGCATCTGAGCATGAGCGTTTTTTATGTGAAGAGTTAATTGGTAAACCAACAATTGTTACAGATTATCCAAAAGATATTAAAGCTTTTTATATGCGTTTAAACGATGACAATAAAACAGTTGCTGCTATGGATATTTTAGCACCTGGAGTTGGTGAGATTATTGGTGGATCTGCACGTGAAGATCGGCATGATATTTTGGTTAGCCGTATGAAAGATGCTGGTATTGATCATGAAATGTTGAGTTGGTATGTAGACTTACGTCGCTATGGTAGTGCTCCGCATGCTGGTTTTGGACTAGGTTTAGAACGTGCGGTAAGTTATATTACTGGCGTACAAAATGTTCGTGATATTATTCCATTTCCTCGTACGCCAAAAAATGCAGCGTATTAATTTTACATTTTTAAAAAATATTAGAGTTAACTAATGAAACTAAAATTATCTGTAGTCTGTAGCTTGTTGATGACGTTTTTCTTATTCGGATGCGGATCAACGCCTAATGATATTGTAATCTCTTCTGCTCCAGGAGTTTGTGTAAATAGTAAATATCCAAGCTATGAAAGTGGTAGTTTTCCTATAAATACAAATATGCCAGAGAGTTCTCCATATTGTATGGCATATACTATTACAAATAATAATTCAGGTGAGAACTCTAATAATATTCAAGTTTATCACACTGGATTACAGTTGACTTATAGTGTGGAAAGCTTGGCGGTTTCATCTCCTACTTTATGGGATTTTGGTGCCGCAGGATTTACACCTGGCTCTGGTTATGCTCAAACAGTTGGTGGTTTGACATTATTTGATCCTGAGAATTGTGTAACTACATATGGTCGTTACGTGAATACTTTAAATAAAAATGGTGGTCAATGTACATTTTATTTACAGGTTACTACTGAAAGTATGCCAATTGGTAATTATCCAGTTAATTTATCAATTAACTATACTAATGGAAACGATAATTATTACCTAACAGATTCTTTTCACTATCATGTAGATATGATAGCAGGTGGTAACTTTACAGCTCCAGATAAATATTTAGCTAAATATAATGGGAATTCTAATAATATAGCTTCACCCATTTTTGTTAATGCATTAAATCCATTAACTGAGTCTGTACAGCTTTTAGCCCGTGGTGCGATTGGTAATATTTATGCCTATGCTGGTGAAAGTATTTATAGTTTGGGAGCAGAGTCAAAATTAGTAGCCTTACCTGTAATAAGTAATCCTATGCCAGTTATTAATCAATTGAAAGGTGACAAATTAGGAAATATTTTTGCGGCAACAGGAAATGGTATCTATGTGTATAGACCGTATGCTGGTAATAATTCTTCATGGATGCAATTAACTGGTGGAGTGAGTGGCAATGTCGTGAGTATGCACATTGAATCTACTAACGTATTATACTACTCTTCAAATCAGTCAAATCTAAGTCAGATTGAATCATGCGTATATAGTGTTTCTAGCAGTGGGGCATCTTGTGCCGGTCTTAACGTAATTTTTGAGAGTGCAAATGGTTGGGTAGCTAATAATCAAGCATTGGTATACAACTCTTACGGAAAATCATTGTTATTTGGAGCAACGCAAAATAATCTATCTAATGTCTATTCTGGTAGTTCTACGTACTTAGCTGACAGTGGCGGCGTAATAAACCAAAATGGCGCTTTAGGTGCAGATGCTTTTGGTACTATTTATGCTGCGAGCCTAGGCTCAGTTGTAACAGATTATGCTGCATTTAGTAATGTTTTATTAGCTAATATGATGTCTCCAGTAAAAGATGAGTCTGGTGGATACTTGTATGGTAAAGCTCATGGAACTAATGTACGTAATTTTGTGTATTCATCATCAGTTGCTTATATGAATTTATTTGTCTATGGTGATTTATTATATTCAATTTTAAATCCTGGTGGTGGTTATATTGCATATTTACCGATGATCATAGGTACCAACTCATCTAGCAGCAATATTTTTATTGCAAATAATGTTTGGTCATATATTGGTGGATTTAATGGTTCGGTTAATGATGTTGTAGTTTATAGTTATTTAAGTAACAATTAAAAAGAGTTATAATGAAAAATATTAAAAGATTATTAATTGGTGGTGTATCTATTTTTCTAGCATCTTGCGGTGCTCAAGGTAATATTACATTTGACCTTATGCCTGGTAATTGTTCTGATGGTACAACAAATGCGCCGTATTGCATGGGAGTTCAAATACAAAATAATTCAAGTGGACAAAACTATATAAATAGTACAAATTATCCTATTAATAATTTAGTAGTAAGCGTTAGCGGTGCTAATAATATTCAATACCCTACAAACTCTGGTTCATCATTAGATCCTCATGGTTGTTTAGGAAGTACTCTTGGTGCTGGAGCTACTTGTGTATTTTATCTGAAACTAACTGGTGAATCTCTTCCTGTAGGAACTAGCGCTCCAATTAGTTTAGTAGCTAATTACAATGTGAAAAATCAGTTATTTGGTGGTGGTAGTCAATCAGCTAGTTCTACATCAACGTTTTATCAAATACCTAATATGATAGTAACTAACACAAATGGAGTTGCAAAAAATTATAGTAATGATTCTTTTTCCTCTACTTACTCAATTGAGTCAAAAGATAGCAGCCAATTAAATGCGCTGACAACTGATTCTTATTATGGATTCTTATATGCAGCATCTCAGAATGGACTTTATTTATCTGGGAACCAAACTTATGCATATAATAAAACCGAAAGTGTTGGTCCATTTACTAATGTTATAGTAAGTAGTGGCACTGTTTATCCTGTTAATAGTTCTTCGCTTGGAAAAGTATATTATGCTTCGGTGAATCCACTAAGTAGCATATATTGGGCTAACTACTCTTCTAATGTTCCGAATAATATTTTACCTGGAGTTATGACTGCAAGTGGTGGAAATCTTTATATTGCGACACCATCACAAGTTTATCAATGTAATAATAGTTCTATAAGTAGCTCAAACTGTATGGTAGATGCAAATGCGTCACCTAATGGATCTATTAATACATTAGGGTTTTCTAACTCTATTGGCACATCTAGCCAAGGTGATAATTTAACTGGTTTAGTAATGGGAACAACAGGTGGCTTATTTGTGGAGTCAGGTTTAATAAATGCACCTTCTGCTAATAGATGGATGCAGGTAACTAACGGTGATTTTGTCTCTATAACAGCATCTATTCAAAAAATTATAGTTGATAATTTAGGCAATGTTTATGCAATCGATAGCGGATTTAATATTTATGAAATACCTGCGGGCGGAGGTAATAAGGCAAATCTTCTAACTACATTAGCGACATCTGGTAGCGTTGCTGCAGCAACATATGATAATGCTGGTCAAATTTTATATATAGCAAATAATTCAGGACAAATATATGGCTGTTTTAATAATAGTGGTACATATGTTTGTGACACCAAAAATGTTATTAATAGTGGAATGACTGTATTTGGCTTAAATATTGTAACTAGTCTTGAATCATATTTATAAAAGTTATTATTAGTATGCCTATAAATTTTAAACAAGCAAAGTTTTACACAACGGTAAATGATTTAAAAAGTTTACCTAATGTTAATAAAGAAATAGCGATAGTTGGTCGTTCAAATGCTGGTAAGTCCAGCCTTTTGAATACGTTAACAAATCAAAATCGTTTAGCATATACTTCAAAAACTCCTGGACGTACTCAGCATATTAATTATTTTAATATTAATGATGATGCTTATTTGGTAGATTTACCAGGGTATGGTTATGCAAAAGTTCCGGAATCTATTCGGTTACATTGGGTTGATTTACTTGGTAATTATTTAAGACTACGTAAAGAAATCGTTGGTTTAGTAATAATTATGGATTCACGCCATCCATTAAAAGATTTAGATCTTTATATGATAGATTTTTTTAGCAAAACAGGTAAGCCATTACATGTGGTTTTATCTAAGGCTGATAAATTAACGAATCAAGAAAAATCAAAAACTTTACGTGATGTAAAAATTCAAATAGAAGAATATGGCTTTACTGATTTAAGTTTGCAGATGTTTTCTTCTCCAAAAAGAATAGGTATAGAAGAACTTGAAATTAAGTTATCTAGCTGGATAGAGTAAAAAATGGTGCAAATTATTTGCACCATTTTTTACATAATATTCTGAACTTGTTCTCGTATTTGTTCTATTAGTACTTTCAAATTAACTGCTTTTTGAGTAGCTGCAATTGAAATTGACTTAGAGCCAAATGTGTTTGCTTCACGATTCATTTCTTGGCATATAAAGTCTAATCGCTTGCCAATATAGCCACCTTTTTTTAATAGTTGCTGTACTTCATTTATATGAGCTGTTAAGCGATCAATTTCTTCATTAATATCAGACTTTTGGCAAAAAAATGCAAACTCTTGTTGCAGTCTAGAATCGGAAATTGCACTATCACCAATAGCTTCAATAAGTCTTGTCTTTAATTTGTCTTTATATTCATTAATTGAGATTTCAACGATTTCTATAGCATCTTTAATTATTTCGCTAATTTGAATTAGTCTATCTTCAATCATAGTTTGTATTTTACTACCTTCAGATGATTGAGTTTCTTTAAATGAGAATAGTAATTTTTTTATAGCATCAATTAATTCAAGCTGTATAGATTCAGCTTCTAATTCTTGGTTATTATTAATAACACCTGGTAATTTTAATAATTCTATCGGTGAAGTATGTGTACTATTGCCACATATTGTGTTGACTTCTTGTAGGATTGACAAATATTTTTCTAGGACTTTTTGGTTTAATTCTAATTGTGGTATTTCATTTTGAGTTTCTTTTACAAAGCATTTGAAATCTACTTTTCCACGATTAATTTCTTGAATTATTATATTACGTATAGTAGTTTCTAAGGCCTTTAAACTATCGTTGGTTTTTATGGTTATATCTGCAAATTTATGATTTACTGATTTAATCTCAAGCTGTAGTGTAGTACCGTTTAATTGAAGGTTTTTATTTGCATATCCAGTCATGCTATAAATCATTAAATGTGCTTTCTTTAGTATGTTAAAATATTGCACAGTATTGTATCATAATGCTTGATTAATTTTTATCATGTATTAAGTTGTGTTCGGAACGATATAATTAAATATTCTATGGAGGTGGTTTATGAGTGCAAAAGTAATTGTTTATTCAAAAGAAACTTGTCCGTATTGTGTAATGGCAAAGAAACTTTTGGAACAAAAAGGCGTGAAAGATATTACTGAAGTAAGAATTGATTTATTGCCTGAAGAACGTGACAAAATGATAGAAAAGACAGGCAGAATGACTGTTCCACAAATTTTTATTGGGGACTTTCATGTAGGAGGCTTTGATGATTTATCTGCGTTAAATCGTAATGGTAAGTTAGATGAGTTATTAAAATAGGAAATATTAGAAAGAGTAAAAATGACAGAACAAAATAATCAACCAGTTTTTAGTTTAGATAAAATTTATGTTAAAGATGTTTCGCTAGAAGTGCCAAATGCACCAAAGATTTTTTTAAACCGTGAGCAACCTAATATTGAATTAAATATTAGTTTTAACACAGAGCAAGTAGAAGACGGTGTTTTTCAAACAGTTATCCATGCTGTTGTAAATGCAAAAATAGGTGAAGAACAAATGTTCTTAGTTGAATTAGATCAAGCTGGAATTTTCCAATTACGTAACATACCAGTTGAGCAAATTGATTTAATCCAAAATATTGAATGTCCTAATATGCTTTTCCCTTATTTACGTGAAGCTGTAACAGATTTAACTACAAGAGCTGGATTTTTACCTGTAGTATTAGCTCCAATTAATTTTGCGTTTTTATATCAACAAAAACAAGCTCAAGAAGCAGCTAATGGTAGTGTGAATTAATTTAGAAAGTAATTAATATGCAAGTAAGTGTTTTAGGTGCTGGTTCGTGGGGTTCTGCTTTAGCAATTGCTTTTGCAAAAGTTTCTAATGTGACGCTATGGTCACATAATGCTGAGCAAGTTAAAGAATTAAATTTGCATAGAACTAACCAACACTATTTGCCTAAAGAAATTATTTTTGCAGATAATATTAAGTGTACTTGCGATTTTGAAAGTGCACTTAATGCTGATTTAATTATTATTGCAACTCCATTAAATGCAATACGTGAGATTTTAGTAAAAATATCATTACAGCGAGATAAAATACCAAATATTTTTTTTGTGAGTAAGGGTTTTGAAGCGAACACAGGAAAACTTCCTCATCAAATTATTGAAGATGTTATACCTAATTTTAGTGATTACGGTTTATTAATTGGTCCATCATTCGCAAAAGAAGTTGCGCTTGGTTTACCTACCGCGATTACATTAGTATCGCCAAATTTAGAGTTTGCCGTAAAATGGATGAATTTATTACAAGATATTCCAAATTTTAGAATCTATGCACATGATGATGTAGTAGGTAGTGAGGTTGGAGCAGCAATAAAAAATGTTTTAGCTATTGCTGTAGGATTATCTGATGGTTTGAATTTAGGGTTTAATGCTAGAGCAGCATTGATTACACGCAGTTTAAATGAATTATCAAATTTAGTTTTAGCTATTGGTGGAAAGCGTGAAACCATATATGGTTTAACTGGTATTGGTGATTTGATTCTAACTTGTACTGGAGATCTTTCTAGAAATCGTCAAGTTGGGCAAGAGCTAGCTAAAGGTAAAAATATAGATGAAGTTATTAGTAGTCTTGGACACGTTGCAGAAGGTGTGTTAACAACAAAAGAAATTTATAAAAAAGCTCAGTTTCTAAAAATTGATATGCCAATAGTCACATGTGTTTATAAAATTATTTATGAAAATGCCAATATTGCCGATGAAATCAGCTTATTAATTGGTCGAGCGCCAAAAATTGAATTTATGGAGTAAGAATGGTTATGAAAAGAATTATTACAGTTTTATTATATGGATTTATATTTAATTCATATGCAGATAGCGCGTCATTATCTAAGTATTTAGGTAATATGAAAACGATGAAAGCAGATTTTACGCAGGTAATTATAACGGGTAAAAAAAATCGTACTAGCGTTGGTAATATGGAGATATCACGCCCAAATAAATTTCGTTGGGAATATACAGCAGATCAACAGTTACTAATCAGCGATTCTAAAGATATATATATTTATGATAAGCCATTACAACAAGTAACAATTAAGCCACTTAATAAGTCAATTGACAAGTCACCTGCTGCCTTGTTAGCTGGTTCAAATGATATAAATAAATCATATAAAATTAGTAATTTACCAGATAATGGTGATAAATTAGCATGGTTTAAAATTGAGCCTAAAGTGACAAATGATAATAATGGGTTTCAAGTTGTTTTAATGGGATTTTCAGCTGATGGCAAAATTTCATCAATGAAGTTCACGGATACTTTTGGAAATGAAACTCAATTGAAGTTTAGTAATGTACAAACTGGAGTTAATATACCAGCAAGTGAGTTTAAGTTTACTGCACCAGCCGGTGTGGATGTTTTAAAAGATTAGTAATTTAGAGCGTAAATATGAAGCATAAAGTTAAAAAAATTCACTTCATTGGTATTGGTGGGGTTGGTATGTCTGGTATAGCAGAGGTTTTACATAATCTAGGCTATCAAGTAAGTGGTTCTGATGCAGGACAAAGTTATAATACGGATCGCTTGCAAGACATTGGAATAAGAGTTGAAATAGGTCATAGAGCAGAAAATGTGAATGATGTCGATGTAATCGTTGCATCTACTGCGATTGATAAATCTAATCCAGAAATAATATTTGGAATTGAAAATCATATTCCTATTGTTCCTAGAGCTCAAATGCTTGCTGAGTTAATGAGGTTTAAATATGGTATAGCCATTGCTGGAACTCATGGTAAAACTACTACAACTAGTCTTGCTGCAGAAGTATTAAAAGAGTGTCAGTTAGATCCCACGTTTATTATTGGTGGTAAATTAGCGACTACTGGTTCTAATGCCAAATTAGGTTTAGGTGAGTATTTGGTAGCAGAAGCTGATGAATCTGATGCGTCATTTTTATTTTTAAATCCAATGATTGCTATTGTTACTAATATTGATTTGGATCATATGGAAACTTATGATCATGATGAAAGTAAATTAAAAGCTACATTTATACAGTTTTTATCAAAAATTCCATTTTATGGTAAAGCAATTGTTTGTGGTGAAGATAAGAGAGTTTTAGAAATATTACCAGAAGTTAATCGTCCGTATAGTACATATGGTTTAAGTGATAAATTTGATCTATATGCAACTGACATTGTTGCAGATGCCGGTAAGATGAAGTTTAATGTTCATGTTAAAAAAATGGATTTATCATATCCAATAGTTGTGAATATGCCAGGTCTTCATAATGTACTAAATTCATTAGCAGTAATAGCTCTAGCTCTTGAGTGTGATGGTAAGGTTGCTGATATAGCACGTGGGTTAGCTAATTTTCACGGTGTTGGACGTAGATGTCAACATTATCCAGATATAGTATATGATGATAAAAGACTTGCTTTGGTTGATGATTATGGACATCATCCTGTTGAACTAAAAGCAACCATATCTGCATTACGTGGTGCATACCCTAATAAGAGGTTAGTTTTAATATTTCAACCGCATCGTTATACTCGTACTCGTGATTTATTTGAAGATTTTGTACAAATATTATCGACTGTAGACTATCTAATTTTAACAGAGGTTTATGCGGCTGGCGAAAAACCAATTGCATTGGCTGATGGTAGGGCATTATCGAGAGCTGTTAGATTGCAAGGTAACGAAAATGTAGTTTTTGTAGAAGATATAAATGAAGCAAAAGCAAAGTTATTCCAAATTTCTAAAGATGGTGATTTGGTTGTAACTATGGGTG
>JAQUVM010000056.1:0-3951 GCA_028693355.1 Burkholderiales bacterium | reverse complement strand
CTGGTAGCATAGGTAAACTTCCTAGTCAATTATCTTTATAATTAGGTGTATATGATGACAAATCAATATGGTAAAGTTGCTGTAATTATGGGTGGTGATACGACAGAGCGTGAAGTATCATTTTTAAGTGGTAATGCTATTTTAGCATCATTGTTAAAAAATGGTGTTGATGCCATTGCATTTGACCCACTAGAGGAGCCCCTCGAAAATTTAAAAAAATATAATGTTGATAGGGCGTTTCTTATTGTACATGGTAAAAATGGTGAGGACGGTAAATTACAAGGTGCGTTAGAATATTTAAAAATACCATATACAGGCTCTGGAGTTATGGCAAGTAGTATAGGTATGGATAAATATCGTACAAAGATGATTTGGCAGTCACTTGGCATTCCTGTTGCAAAATCGCAGTTTGTAGAGAAATATAGCTTTAATAAAGAAACTTTTAAATTTGATTTGTCATATCCTGTAATTGTTAAGCCAGCAGATGATGGGTCTTCTTTGGGGTTTCGTAGAGTATATAAATCAGAAGAATTATTCTCTGCAATTGAATATGCTTTTGAAAAATCAAAAAAAATATTAATAGAAGAAATGATTGTTGGTGATGAATATACAATTACTATCATAGATGGCAAGGTATATCCGATTATAAAAATAGAAGCTCCTGATGGGGATTATGATTTTGAACATAAATATTATAGTGATGATACTAAATATTTATGTGGATATAATTTGGGTGAATTGCAATTAGATATCGAAAAATGGGCTATAGATGGGTATAATGGAATTGGAGCAAGTGGTGTAGCACGCTCTGATTTTATGATTAGTAGAGATGGACAGGTATATTTTTTAGAAATTAATACTTTGCCTGGTATGACTGGACATAGCTTAGTGCCTCAATCTGTTGCATCAGTTGGAATTAGCTTTGATGACTTATGTTTATTGATTTTAGATGGTGCAGCACTTGCTAAATAAAGTAATTCTTTTTAGGTTGAATAATATACAGCTGAATAATCGAATTGCTTTTTTAGCTAATATGATTAGTATTATGCTATGCGTTATTTCTATTGGGTATTATATTGTCACAAATTGGTTTAAAATAGATCGAATTATTATTGATGGAAATATGAAGCATATTACATCAAGTGAATTAGAAAATATAGCAAATAATAAGTTACATGGTACTTTCTTTACTTTGAATATAGCTGAATTACAAGATAAGTTTGATGAATTAGTCTGGGTTCAGCATGTTTCTGTGCAAAGAGTTTTTCCTAATAAAATTGTAGTTAAATTACAGGAATATGATCCTGTGGCAAAGATTGATGGTATTGGTATTTTATCTCGTGATGGGCAAGTATTTAATGCAGTTGATAGCGAGAGTCTACCATTGTTTATGGTCAAATTGAATAATGTTCAAGAAGCATATCAGATTTACTCTAAGATAAAACCAATTGTAGAAAAACATTCAGATGAAATTCTATCATTGAAAATGGATAATCCACGTGTGCTTGAAATTAAAACAAAAAATCATTTAAATGTAGTATTTTGTCAGCAAAATCTTGATGATAAAATAAAAAATCTTGATATTTACTGGGACAAGTTAAATGAAATTTTACCAGGGGTTAATAGCATAAATTTCTGTTATAAAGATGCAGTTGCTATTAGTGTAACACATAATTAAAGGTGTTTATGAATAATAAATTAGTATTTAGCCTTGATGTTGGTAGTTCTAAGATTGTATCAATGGTTGGTGCAATAACTAAAGAGAAAGTTAATATTCTTGGTTTTAGTTGTGATTATTTTAATCAGGGGCCAAAAAATGATGAGTCTAAAATTATCTCAAATGGATTGGTTTGCGTAGTTGAACGAGTTGGACATAAAATAACGCAGGTTTTGCATGAAGCACAAATAAACGCAGATTGTTCTAAAGGTGCTGTTATATCTAATATAAGTGGAAATCACTTAAGAAATATATATTCCTCAAGCCAGCTTGAATTAGGCGGTGGAATTGTAGATGTTAATGTTGTAAGCTCTATGGTGCGTGATGCCACTGATTTTAAATTACCGGATGGTTACGAGGTTTTAGATTATGAAGTTCAGGAATATGAAATTGATAATGCGAATGCCTTTAGTGTTGACCCTATCGGCTTGCATTGTGATCTTATTAAATCTAATGTTAATTTATTTGTTACGAGCAAAGCATATTTAAATAATTTAAAAAAAGCAATTAAGTATAGTCAATTTGATATATTAAAAATTTTACCGTCAGCAATATTGTCTGGTATGGCAGTTTTAAACGATGAGGAAAAAAGTTTAGGTTGTTGTTTAATTGATATCGGTGCCGGCACTACTGACATTGTTGTCTACGAAAGTGGATATGTAAGGTTTATGGCATCTTTACCTATCGGTGGTGAAGATATAACTCGAGATATTGCTAGTGTTTTACGCGTATCTCGCAATTTAGCTGAAGATTTAAAATTATCTTATGGTAGTTGTAGTTTTTATCAAGCTAAAAGTGATGGAATTAATATTATTGATCATCGTGGAAATAGTGTTAACATATCTAATAAGCTATTGAATGACGTAATAGCAGCAAGAGTTAGAGAGATTATCAAAGTAGTTAAAGATCGGTTAATTACTGAGGGCTTGTATGATATAATATCGTCGGGGTTTATTATAACTGGTGGTTCTGCTCAGTTAGACGGTATTTATGAGTTTTCTAATAAATTATTAGATGCTCCTGTGAGGATAGGAGTGCCTAATTATGTTGGTGATTTTGCAGATATAATATGTAACCCAAGGTATTCATCTGCATATGGTGGTTTAATATTTATGCAAGATATGCTTACTTTTTCTATGCTTGATAATGACAATAATAGCGGAATAGAGTTTGGTAACATTTTACAAAGAATAAAGAATATTTTTAAAAATATGTAATTAAAAGGTAAATAGTAATGAGCCAGTTTTTTGAATTATCTAACGAGCCAATTTTTCATGATTTAGACACTTCAGTGACGCATGTGGGTGAAGTTATTCGAATTATTGGTGTTGGTGGTGGTGGTTGTAATGCAATAGACAGTATGGTTAAAAGTGGTTTGAAGCACGTGGAGTTTATATGTGCAAATACTGATTCTAAAGCTTTAAGTCGTAATAAAGCTCATCATTTACTACAGTTGGGTCATACTTTGACTCGTGGACTTGGTGCAGGTAGTCAGCCAGATATTGGAAAAAAAGCAGCTATGGAAGATAGAGAAAAAATATCTCAGCTTTTAAAGGGTACTGATATGTTATTTATTACAGCTGGTATGGGCGGTGGAACTGGAACTGGTGCTGCTCCTGTTATAGCTGATGTTGCTAGAAATTTAAATATACTAACTGTTGGTGTTGTTACACGCCCATTTGAACACGAAGGCGAAAAACGTCGTCGTGTAGCAAATGAAGGGATTGAAGAAATGCGTAAGTATGTTGATTCCCTTATTGTTATACCTAATGAAAAATTAATGACTAACCTTGATGAAGATGTATCTATGCGTGATGCTTTTGCAGCAGCAGATGATGTATTACTTGGTGCAGTTAGTGGTATTACTGAAGTTATAAAAACACCAGGGTTTATTAGTTTAGACTTTGCAGATGTAAAAACTGTAATGTCAGGACGTGGTATATCTATGATGGGAACAGGTACTGCTAAGGGACAAAATAGAGCTCGTGAAGCTACAGAAAAAGCAATTTACAGTCCGTTACTTGATAATATCTCTCTTGATGGTGCTAGAGGAGTTTTGGTAAATATATCATCTGCTCCAGGTGCTATTAAAATGCGTGAATTTAGTGAGATTATAAGTATTATTCAAAGTCATGTTCATTCTGATGCTGATTTTAAATCAGGTATAGCAGAACTTGAAGATATGGATGGAGAAGAGTTACGAGTTACTGTTATTGCAACAGGTTTACATTCTG
>JAQUVM010000150.1 GCA_028693355.1 Burkholderiales bacterium | reverse complement strand
GAATTTTGATTTGTGTAGTATCTGGCAATGCATCTATAAGTAACTCTTTTAACTCTTTAGGATCGATATCTCCAGTTAAAACAGTGCGCATAAAAAACAGATTTTTTTCATTATCTACGTACTCATGATTAGTAACTATATTTAAATTATTTTCATAAAACACTTTTGATGCTAGATAAATAAGTCCTGTTGCATCAGGAGCTTGAATCAATACACGATATTGGTTCATTTTATATCCCTAATGCTTCACTAACAGTAAATTTACCCTCATAGATAGCTTTACCAATTACTACACCATGCACTCCAAGTTTTTTTAAAGTAGTAACATCTGCTAACGTACCAACTCCACCTGAAGCAATAATTTCAATTTGAGGACAACGTTCTTGCATTTGCTGATATAAATTAATACTTGGACCTTCCAAAGTACCATCAACAGCAATATCAGTACACAAAACATATTTAGCTTTTGGATAGTTTGCTAAAACATCATAAATGCTAAGAGTGCTTTCTTCTTGCCATCCATGCGTGCGAATTTTTGGAATATTATTACTATCTAAACTACAATCTAATGCTAATACAATTTTATCTGCACCATATTTATCTATCCACTCATTAACTAGCGTTGGATTACTAACAGAGATACTACCTACTACAACACGGCTAACACCAGCACCAAAAAGAGCTTCTACATCCGAAGTAGTACGAATTCCACCGCCAACTTCTATTTTTAATTGTGTATTGTTTTTTAATAGTTGTCCAATAAATTCAGCTTGCAAAACTTTACCAGCTTTAGCGCCATCTAAATCAACCATATGTACCCAAGTTGCACCACTTTTGGCAAACTCGGTAAGCATATTTGCTGGCGTTTCATCATAAATCTTAGTTTGGGCAAAGTCACCTTTATATAAGCGTACACATTTTCCATCGCGTAAATCAATTGCTGGATATATAACCATCTCTAATACTCTATTATTTTAAAAGAATGATTATAACAGAATTAATTAGTTTATTATTTATGGTGATTGGGAAATTGAGGCAATAGATAAATAAGTACAACTTATAGTACCTAATAAAACTTTATTATAAACTAGTATTCTCCAAAAATTTATTTCACTAAATTACTGTTAAAATTAAAAAAGACTATTATCAGTATAACAAATACTAATCATAAAACAACACGGTACATTACAAAAAACCCTAAAGATTAGTCACAACATTTTGTTATAATCTATCTATTCATATCTATTGCTTACACCCTGATAATAAATGAGGTAACTCTACTTCAAAACAACGTATTGAATTAATCACATGGTTTACTGATAACTTTACAAGCATAAATATAGAGCACATACTTGCTGATAGAGAGTTTCCATCAAAAGAGTATATTTATTGGCTAAATCAAAACAACATACCATTTATATTTCGTAGCAAATCTTCTGTATTAGCAACGGATAATAATAAAAAAGTAAAGATTAGTGTTTTATTTCCAAATTTAAATCAACAAGCTAATAAAATCAGAGATGTACTATTGAAGCAATGTTTGCCAAGTTAAAGACCTTTGTCTTAAACTTGAATCAACTAGAATCATGAAGAATCAGGCTTATCATGAGTTTCTTTATACTAATGTCTATCGCATATGGCTATGCTATCAAAATTGGCACTATTGCCAATACAATTAAATCAAGCAAACTTAAAACCCTTAGATATAGTAACAATCGTAACTCCATATTATAGTATTTTTAATCAAAGAATTAACTTGTTAAAGATCTTAACAGAGAACTACTTATATTAAAGTGCTGTTATTGCAAAACAACTCTCTAAAACACTCAGTCCAGATTCGCAGAACGCCTTTATTCACAAGCATTCTGCGCTAGTTAGAATTATATCAGATTTTTAATTTTTGTAAGGTACTATGGCAAATACTATATCAACAAATGTTAATCAAGTTTGGTAAAATATAACTCAAATATGATTAACATATTTTAAAAAAATATTATGCTGACACAAGCTTAACTCAGCACCTAATTATTTATGTCTATAGTATGACGTAACAACACCTTCATTATATTCCTTTTGTTCAATAAAATGATATTTATCATTACTTTTGAGTGGGTTACTCCTGTCAATTACATTATGAAGAGTTTCTTTCCTTCTAATCACAACCTCTGATCTCGAAGTACCATTATATAGATAAGCTCCCTCAGCCTGCGCTATACCTATACTATCTTTTACGTTATCCTGAGCTAATACATATCCGTATCCACTAGAGATAAAAGAATGACTATTATCATTTACAACCATCCCAGCATCAAGCACTACTAATTGTCCTGAAGTATCCTTGACTATGTTGCCACCTATAGCTCCATCTAATATATGGTATCCATCTTGACTTAGTTTCATCTGTGCTCTGTAAATTTCTTGATTATTAGCAGCACTATATTTTATATACGGAGTTCTCATAGTCAGGCCTAGCTTAGGGTGATTAAATATCTCTGCCATATAACTGTTTCTTAAAGTCGCATTTGCTTGGTTAAAATAATTTACCTCACGCTCTAAAGTCCAATGCTCCGCAATAATATTACTCGATGGCTGGTGTATTCGTTTAAATACATAAGCTCCTTGTTTATAAGCCGTGCCACCTGTACCTGATCCTATCTCCTTTATTGCCACTCCATTGGCATACCCAATCCCTGTAACTATTCCTGCTGCATTCAAACCCAGCGATGTATAGTTCAATATCTGTTTCGCATTCTCATCCGTTACATTATCCGCTGCTATCTGTGTTCCCAATCCTCCAGCAAATAACGTAGTCGACGCAACACCCAACGCCGTTGTAGCAGGAGTTGCTATGCCCATTGTTGCTACCGTCGCTATCCCTGACACCGCTACCCCTATTCCTCCAAGTGTATAATTTAACCAATTTGGCATAGCAAAGTGACCTGTCGGATCTGAATAGTTTACTGGGTCACCATTTACATAATTGTAACGGTTAGCTAACTCATAACTATCCTGATTTA
>JAQUVM010000055.1 GCA_028693355.1 Burkholderiales bacterium | reverse complement strand
TTGCTTCCCAAACACATATAAATCTGGGTGTGCATCAAACTGCAAATAAAGTGTAATTAGTTCTGGCAATATAAATATCAACGTTAAAGTATAAGCAACTAACCACTTGCCACTAATTATTTTTTTAAATTGACCAGTATAAATCCATGTAATCACTAATCCGCTAAAAATAGTAAATACGACAAATGGACCTTTTGTCATCATAGCAAGAGCTGAAAATAAGCTAGCAAGTACTAAGTAACGAATACTAAATTTATTATCATAACGAAGCCAATAATAACAAGCTGGCATAATTTGACCAAGCATATAGGCCTCAGCACGTAAATCAATAGTTGTAGACATCATTAGATGTAAACTAGTTAAATATATTAAAAAACTAACTAATGCAACGTCTTTATTGTAAAGTAATTTTGCTAATTTATAAGTGTAGATTCCGCCTAGGATAAAAAATAAAAAACCAGGTAAATTATAAGCAAATGAATTAATACCAAAAATCTTAAATGAAAAGGCTATTGCCCAAAATGGGAAATGTGGTTTATCCAGCCAAGGCTGTCCATTCATAAATAAACCAATCCAATTATTTGACAACACCATATTTTTTGCTATGATAGCATACAATACAGGATCATCATTTCTTAATAACGGTTGGAAAATCCCTATGCATTCAACAACAAAAGCAATAATAATTAGCCCATAAATTAACTTGCGATTTATTAACATCACACATACCTTTTACAATGTAATATAATTCAAGTGTAAATTATAACCCATATAAGGATATGAAAATGATTCAAAGTATTTATGATTTTAAAGTAAAAACGATAAGTGGTGATGATTTTGATTTATCTGAGTTAGAAGGCAAGGTAATTTTAGTAGTTAATACCGCTAGTAAATGTGGATTTACTCCTCAATATGCGGAGCTAGAAGAGCTTTACAAAGAATTCTCTAAGGACGGATTTGTAATTTTAGGATTCCCATGCAATCAATTTGGTGGACAAGAGCCAGCTACAGAAAATGTTATCCAAGAATTTTGCCAATTAAATTATGGCGTAACCTTCCCAATGATGGCAAAAATTGATGTAAACGGAGCCAATGAATCACCACTATATACTTATTTAAAAAACAAAGCAAAAGGCATACTTGGCAGTAAATCAATTAAGTGGAATTTTACTAAATTTTTGATTAACCGAGACGCTAAAGTGATAGTTCGTTATGCACCTACTTTAAAGCCTAGCCAATTAAAACATGGCATTAAAAGCTTATTAGAAGATCAATAAAACTTATAATCTAGCTAAGAATACAACTGTTGCCATGATTGTAAAATAGCTAGTTGTTCTTCACACGTTTCTAACTTTGAAAAACTCTCAAATGAGATTTTTAAGTTTGATAATATATTTTTATTTGCTTGTAAATACCATTTAACGTGTTTACGAGCAAACCTTACCCCCATATAATCACCATAATGATCATGAATTAATGGAATATGTTCATTCATAATTAGTAATATTTCATCTGGTGTTTTTTCAACTAATTGTAAGCCAGAAATATAGTTTTTTATATCCATAAACAACCATGGCTTTCCAAGAGCTCCGCGCCCAATATATAAACCGCTAGCATTGGTATAGTCCAGTATATCAATAGCTTTTTCTGCACTAGTAATATCCCCATTTGCAAATACAGGAATCGTGCTATTTCTAATAACTTCGCGAATCAAATCAAAACTAGCATCACCATTATACATATCCGAACGTGTTCTACCATGTATTGCTAATGACTTAATACCAGATAATTCCGCAAGTTGTGCTATTTTCATAATATTTTTATTATCATGATCCCACCCCAAACGCGTTTTTAAAAATACAGGCACACTCACCGATGATACAACAGCTAATAAAATATCTTCAACTAATTTTTCATCACGAAGTAGCGCAGACCCGGCTAATACATTACATACTTTTTTCGCTGGACAACCCATATTTATTTCAATAGCGTCAATATTTTGCTTTTCACATAATTTAGCAGCATCAGTAATTACATCAGGTGAAGCACCTGCTATTTGAATAATTTTTAGTGGCTCTGTAAAGTTTGATTTTAACCGTTGTTGTGTTTTTTGACTATCCCAAAGTTCTATTTGACTCGTAATCATTTCTGATATACCATAATCAGCGCCATATTTTATAGCAATATGCCTAAATGGTGCATCTGTGACACCTGCCATTGGAGATACAACAAGTTTTAAATTAGATAAATGGTTTTTCATGGATAATAAAAAATAGTAAAATTAATTTATAATTTTAACATATTGCTGACATAGAATACATTACAAGCATAATAATCAAAGGCAAAATACGACTAATTATGATAAAATCACGTCCTAATATAATAATATAATAGATCTTTGAAAGTATCTCATGCAAAAAACAAAATTATCCCCTCGTCGTTTATCACGCTCTTTAGCTGTACAAGCACTATATCATTTTCAAACAAACAAAAAATCAAGTAGCGAAATTGAAGATTTTTTACAATCTGCAAATGAAGATCTATACATGAGAGCTAATTATGAATTAATGCACTTTTTAATTGATAACGGTGTTTCTGATTTTGATAAATACATCAATAAATACACCCCATACTCAAGCAGATCTGTAGATGAAATTCAGGTAGTTGAGCGCTCTATATTAGTTATAGCAGCAATCGAACTAGAACAAAACTTATCAGTACCAGCTCCTGTAATTATTAATGAAGCTATAGAGTTAGCTAAACTATATGGTGGTGAAGATTCTTTTAAATTTGTAAATGGACTAATTGATAAATTAGCAAATGAATTACGTGCAGTTGAAATGGTAAATAAAAGGTAATTAAACTCTATTTTGGGTCAAATAAACAATTTTGACCAATTATCATTTGATTTAATTATTACACTATTCAAATCTTGCTTTTTGAGTTCAGCAAATTTATTTGCATATACTATACAATTATCTGGTGAAGATATATCTTGATCAAGTAATGCCATATATGGACTATCACTCTCAAAAATAAGCATATTGTCATCAAACTTAATTATAGACTTGGCTAGTTGGCTATTTTCATTTAATAGTATACTGCCAATTCCAAGCATAAACCCTTTTTTATTAAATTGTTTTGCCATATCATTATTACCATTAAAGGCATGAACTAATCCACGTAAGTTTGGGTATTGCTTAATAATTTGTAATAACTCATTATATGCTCGCACACAGTGAAACACTATAGGTAGATCATAATAAATTGCTAATTTACAATGGAGATGACAAACTTCAATTTGAAGTGCATGATTTGGTTTTAAAAAATCCAGTCCACACTCACCAATAAAGTTAGGTTTATATTGCTCTACATCAAGAATCATTTGCTGATAATTTGGAAGCGCCTTAATAAACCATGGATGAAGCCCATACCCTATTTTAGCGAATGTATTATCATTACGATAATCAGATAAAGATTGTATATCTTGTAATTTAATAGACGCAACCGCAAGCTCTCTGTCTTTTAATTTAAAAGCAGCTTCTAAGTGACAGTGTCCATCAAATACATAATTCATAATCTCTACTTTTATATAAATATAACTAACTCACTATAAACTGTACTGCCTAATTCGCTCCTAACCTCTTATTTATAGGTGTCGCCGCTCATTACGTTGTATATTTTAATCTGAGATTAGCTATAAAGCCTCAATCTTCTAAGTTAATAAAAGACATATCTAATACTCAAAACATTTGAATTTTGGACAAGGAATACTGATAAAAAACACGACGACATGTACATACAAGTACATTAAGAGTGTTTTTTGAAGTATGACACAGTACAAGATTCAAAGGTGAAGAGTATTTATTCGACTGAGACTACTTCTATCTGCTCTAACGCCCTATTTAAAAACATTTCACCAATTTTTTGAAATTTAACAGGAACATCAGTTACATAAAACTTATATTGACCTTGTCTGCTATTATTATTTAATAGATTTCTAGCAACTAAAGCATCTGTTAGTTGTTTACATGTAGTAATTGCAGGATCAATAATTTTTATCTTATCACCAACAATCTTTGTAATTGTATTATAAATAAGTGGATAATGAGTACACCCTAAGATAAGACTATCAATATCATCTTCCAAAATAGGTGCGAGATAATCGCGTGCGATTAATTCAAGTGCAGGATGGTCTGTAAACCCTTCTTCAATCATTGGGACAAAAAGAGCACATGCTTGTGCAAAGACTTCTGAATCTGGATTTATTTCATGAATTGCACGTGGATATGCATTACTATTAATTGTTGCTGGAGTTGCAATCACTCCTATTTTATTTGAAATATCGGTACTAGCCTTAGTTCCCGCTGAGATTACGTCTATAACAGGTATATTACCAGCTAATTGTAAAACGGTATCTTTAGCAACAGCTGAGATAGTATTACATGCAATTACGATAGCTTTTACTTCTTGTTTTAACAAAAACCGAACTGTCTGTTCAGTAAACTTCTTAATAGTCGCAACTGATTTAGTACCATAAGGAATTCGTGCAATATCACCAAAGTAGATTACATCTTCATTAGGTAGAGATTCCATAAGACTTTTTACAACGCTTAAACCGCCGATACCTGAATCAAACACACCAATTGGACTATTTTTGAAACTCATAACTAATCTTTCAAACTAAATTTTATTTGTTTCAAAATACCATTCAATAAATCAGATTCTTCACGCTCTAGCTCAGCTTTATGAAAAATATTCTGCAATCTACGTTGTACTCTTTCAATGTTTTTCTGTTGATAATAATTACTTTTTACCAAAAGTTCGTCAAAGCTAGATAATAAATGTTGAACATCTTTTTCAGTTGCACGTTTAACTGAATTTTGTAAAAATTCTAAGTTTGGATTATAGTTACTATATATTTCGTAACACATAATCTGTACAGCTTGGGATAAATTTAATGAAAAATACTTTGGATTACCAGGTATTGTAACTAAACGATTACATTTTTCTAATTGCTCAATCGTTAAGCCACTTTGTTCATTACCAAAAACAATACTCACCTGCTCATTATTTTGAATTGTAGAAAAAATTTCAGGAATAATTTCTTTTGGTGAATGGAGTCTATCATTAAACTCACGTTTACGACCAGTCATTGCAATTACGATATGAGAATCAGCAATTGCGGTATCTAAATCATCAATAATTTTGCAATTTTCAACCACATCTTTAGCATTACAAGACAATGCTAAAGAATGGTCATCAGGCTTAGCTAATGGTGCTACCAAACTCAAATTATGTAACCCCATTGTCTTCATAGCTCGAGCAGCAGAACCAATATTACCCGGATGTGATGTATTACACATCACAATCTGGATATTATCAAGTAAATTATCTTGCATCTTTATTTAAATAACTCATCATTAATTAAAATAGTCTCAACACGATCAGGCCCTGTTGAAATAATATCAATTGGAGTTTCAATGATTTCTTCTATGCGTTTTAAATATTTTTTAGCATTTTCAGGTAGTTCAGCATAAGTTTTTATCCCTGCTGTTGTTTCTGACCAACCTGACATTGTTTCATAGATAGGCTCACATTCCACTACTGAATCAGAACCAAAAGGTAATATATCGTATTCTTTACCATTACGAATATACCCTACACATATTTTGATTTCTTCCATACCATCCATTACATCAAGTTTTGTAACACAAATTCCTGACACACCATTGATTTGTACCGCACGTTTAAGAGCAGCTGCATCAAACCATCCGCAACGACGAGCACGTCCAGTTACTGAACCAAACTCATTACCACGGCTAGCTAATCCCTGACCAATTTCATCATTTAACTCAGTTGGAAAAGGTCCAGAACCTACGCGAGTTGTGTATGCTTTGGCAATACCAAGTACATAATTAATCATTTTAGGGCTAATCCCAGCACCAGTTGCGGCACCACCTGCAACACAGTTTGAAGATGTAACGAATGGATAAGTACCAAAGTCAATATCTAAAAGTGTACCTTGTGCACCTTCAAAAATTACTTTTTTACCTTCTTTATTTAAGTTAAATAATTTACGCGACACATCTGAAACCATTGCTTTAATATCTTCAGCGTATGCCATAACTTCGTTATAAACTGTTTCAACATCTAATGTATTTACTTTGTAATAATGTTGTAATTGGAAATTATAAAAGTCTAAATTTTCAACTAGCTTGCTACGAAATACATCTATATTAAATAAATCTTGCACACGAATCGCACGACGAGCTACTTTATCTTCGTAACATGGGCCAATTCCACGACCAGTTGTACCAATCTTATCATTACCTTTTTTAACTTCACGAGCTTGGTCAATAGCTATGTGATATGGCATAATTAAAGGACATGCTTCTGAAATTTTCAGACGATTACGTACATTTACACCAATAGCTTCTAATTCTTTAATTTCTTTTACTAGTGCCTCTGGAGAAATAACTACGCCATTACCAATGAAGCACTGTACGCTATCATGCATCATACCTGATGGTAATAAACGTAAAACGGTTTTTTTACCATTAATAACTAATGTATGACCTGCGTTATGCCCACCTTGGAAACGAACAACTGCTGCGGCTTTTTCTGTCAACCAATCAACAATTTTACCTTTACCTTCATCACCCCATTGTGTACCAATAATAACGATGTTGTTATTTTGCATTCCTAGTCCCTAATAAAAAGTTTTTTAACGATAGATTATATCATAGCTAAATATATGATAATTTAGCTAAAGCACAAAAAAGGTTGGTAAAAAACCAACCTCATTATTTCTAGCTAAGCTTAGCTAACTGAGCTTCTAACTGAGCTACTATTGCACTTAACTCGTTTACACGAATAGTATCTCGTTCAACTAAATCCTTTGGTGCCCTCTCCACATAATTAGGATTATCTAATTTTACTTTCATTTTTTCAATTTCTTTAGCATTTTTTTCAATTTCACGAGCCAAACGTAGTTTTTCAGCCTCTACGTCAATTTCAACTTTTAGCATCAAACGAGCATTATTAATAACTGCAATTGGAGCACTATCTTCTTCAAGTTTTTCAACTAGCTGGATATCTGAAACTTTAGCTAATGATTTTACATACTCAATGAATTCTTCAAATGGACCAGAGTTTGCAGTTTCAATTAATAAAGGTGCTTTAACTGAGGGCAATAATCCCATTTCAGCACGTAAATTACGCACCACACCGATTAATTGCTTCATTGACTCAATACGAGGCAATATAGCCCAAATATTACTTATTTCGCGCGATTCTGGATATTTAGCAATCATAATTGATTTAGTATTTTTAGCATCAGCCAATGGAGCTACTACTTGCCATAACTCTTCAGTAATAAATGGCATAAATGGATGCGCTAAACGTAATACTTCTTCAAGCACAAATAATAATGTATTTACAGTAGATGTACGCACATTGACATTCTCTGATTGTAAATTTACTTTCGCAAGCTCTAAATACCAATCACAAAATTCATTCCAGACAAACTCATATATACGAGCTGTTGCCAAGTCAAAACGATACGTTTTGAAACCTTCATGGACATCATCAACTAGCTTAGCTAGCTCATGAAGTATCCAAAAATCTATTAATGATTTTGGTGCATCTTTACCAACTAAATCTTTATGATTATCAACGTTCATCAATACAAACTTAGTTGCATTAAATAATTTATTACAGAAATTACGGTTACCTTCAATGCGCTTAACATCAAAATTGATATAACGAGCCTGAGTTGCAGAAGCTGCCATTGAGAACCGTAATGCATCAGCTCCAAAAGCTAAGAACCCATCTGGATAATCTTTTTTAGTTTGTTTAGCAATAGTTTCAGCTTGTTTAGGATTCATTAAATTAGCTGTACGTTTTGCAGTTAAATCATCTAGGCTAATTCCATCAATCAAATCAAGAGGATCAATAATATTCCCCTTTGATTTAGACATCTTATTACCCTGAGCATCCATAATTAACCCAGTAATATAAATATCTTTAAATGGAACTTTATCTGTGAATTCTTCTGTCATCATAATCATGCGTGCCACCCAGAAGAATATAATGTCAAACCCAGTTACTAAAACATTTGAAGGTAAAAACATTTCTAATTCTTTAGTGTTAGCAGGCCAGCCAAGCGTTGAAAATGCCCATAACCCAGAGCTAAACCAAGTATCTAAAACATCATTATCTTGAGTTAAATCTTTGGTGCCTGCCTGCTTCTGTGCATCTTCTAGAGTACGAGCTACATATATATTACCATCAGCATCATAATACGCAGGAATACGATGTCCCCACCATAATTGACGAGAAATACACCAGTCTTGAATTTTAGTTAGCCATTGATCATAAGTTTTTTTCCAATTCTCTGGTACAAATCTAATATCTCCATTTTCAACTAGCTCTAGCCCTCTTTTAGCAAAACTATCCATATCAATAAACCACTGATCAGTTAGTAATGGTTCAATAACAACACCAGTTCTATCTCCACGAGGTACCATAAGCTTATGAGGTTTTACTTCAACTAATAAACCTTCTGCTTCTAAATCAGCCAAAATCTGCTTCCTAGCTGCAAATCGCTCTAGATTCCGATATTTTTCTGGTGCATTTTCATTAATATTACCATCTAAAGTCATGATAGTAATCATTTCTAAATTATGGCGTTTACCAAGCTCGTAATCATTAAAATCATGTGCGGGTGTAATTTTTACACAACCCGTACCAAAACCAGCTTCCACATAATCATCAGCGACAACTAAAAGCTCGCGACCTACCAAAGGTAAAATAAGTTTTTTACCAACTAGATGTTTATAACGCTCATCATCTGGATTAACAGCTACAGCTACATCACCCAACATAGTTTCTGGACGAGTAGTTGCAATCACAATTGATTCATCACTATCTTTTACATGATAGCGAATATGCCATAAGCTACCATTTTCTTCTTCTGAAATAACTTCCAAATCAGATACAGCCGTTTGTAATTTGATATCCCAATTTACTAAACGTTTGCCACGATAAATATAACCTTTTTCATGCAAGCTTACAAATACTTCACTAACTGCTGTAGATAGTCCATCATCCATAGTAAAACGTTCACGCGACCAATCACACGAAGTGCCTAAGCGGCGCATTTGTCCTGTAATTGTGTTCCCAGAGTATTCTTTCCATTCCCAAACTTTTTTAACAAATTCGTCACGTCCTAAATCATGGCGTGAGATACCATCTTTATCTAATTGGCGCTCAACCACTATTTGAGTTGCAATACCAGCATGATCAGTACCAACTTGCCATAATGTATTGTAACCGCGCATCCGATGATAACGTATTAGAGCATCCATAATTGTTTGTTGAAAAGCATGCCCCATATGAAGAGTACCAGTTACATTTGGCGGAGGTAATTGAATACAGTAGCTTGGCGCATTTTTGTCCATACTTGGCTTAAAGTAATTTTTTGATTCCCACTCTTGATACCATTTTGCTTCTATTTCGCTAGGTAAATATGCTTTTCCTAATTCCATTTATTATTTTCTTTCTGTTTATACAAATTAACGCTCTAACATATTTTTAGATAAAGCGCATATAACCTTAAATTTTACCATAGCATAGAAACATAATAGTTACATTTAAGCATAATGCTCTGATAAAATCTATTAAAATTTAAATAAAGGCAAAATAGTGAGTGAACAACAATTAAACAGAGGCATGAAATCTCGGCACTTAGCAATGATAGCTATTGGTGGAACAATCTCGGCGAGCTTCTTTATGGGAATTGGTGATATATTACATCGCGTTGGTCCATTTGGAACATTATTAGGTTACATTATCGGTGGTATTGTAATGTTTATTGCACTTCTTAGCCTAGCTGAGATGGCAATTGCAATGCCTATATCTGGATCATTTCAAGCTTATGCAACTAAGTTTATCTCTCCAATGGCTGGTTTTTGTACTGGGTGGTTATATCTAATAAACTGGGTCACGGCAGCTGCTGCATCAATTACTGCTGCATCCATTATTATGAGTAGCTGGTACCCAATAGAGCCTTGGATATGGAGTTTAATTTTTATAGCTATTGTAGCTGCTCTAAACTTCTTTCCTGTTAAAGCCTATGGTGAAATGGAGTTTTGGTTTGCAGGTATAAAAATTTTAGCGATAATTATTTTTATCATTATCGGCGCATCAATAATATTAGGGTTTGTACCCCAATTTGGCAAAATAAATGGATTTAAAAACTTTACTGATAATGGATTATTTCCAAATGGTATTACACCATTTTTATATGGCATTGTTATTATTGTATGTACATATCAGGGTGCTGAATTAGTAGGAATAGCCGCTGGAGAATCTGAAGATCCAGAAAAAAATATCAAAAGTGCTATTCGACATGTTGGATTTAGAATTTTACTTTTCTTTGTCTTATCTGTATTTATTATTGCTATGATTATGCCGTGGAGTGAATCTTCAGTAATCAACACACCATTCATAACTATCTTAGCTAAATGTAATATCCCATATATTCATACTATTATGGAAATCATCATCGTTGTTTCTTGTTTATCTGCAGTAAACTCTGCATTTTATGCATGTGCAAGATTATTATGGTCAATGGGCTATTCTAAACAAGCTCCACTAATTTACACTAAAACCAATAAAAATGGCGTACCATTTGTAGGTGTAATAGTAACCGCATGCTTATCTGGCTTATGTTTAATCAGTAAGTTTGTGGGTGCAGAAAAAGTATTCATGCTAATAATTTCCTCATCAGGGATGGTCGGATGTTTAATATGGATGATGATTAGTCTAAGTCATATCGGTTTTAGACGAGATATGAAAAAGAAAAATATCTCACCAAATACATTAAAATTCAAAACATTTGGTTATCCTATCATACCAATATTAGGTATAATTTTTAATGCTTTAGTAATTTTGGGAATGTTAGTTGATCCTGAGCAAAGAATTGTAGTTTACTCTGGTATTTTCTTAATAGCATTTTTTATAATTACTTATAAACTATGGTTTAAAAAATATCAGTAATAACCACTTGGTAAAAAACCTCTATTAAGACTATTAAAATAGAGGTTTATATAAAAATATTTTAAATCTTTTTCTTTCCCCTAAACCTAACAATAATCAGATACTGCACAAGTATATAGAATAAATAATGTACAATTACTTCTTTCCTATATATAAAAATAATAAGCTCATGACAAAAATACTCGGTATAGAAAGCTCTTGCGATGAAACAGGTATCGCAATATATGATAGTAAAACTGGATTAGTAGCTGATACTCTATACTCTCAGATAGATCTTCATCGTCAATATGGCGGCGTCGTACCTGAACTAGCATCTCGTGATCATTTGCGTAAGATAATCCCATTAATTGATGAATGCTTACATCTGGCAAACTTAACCATTAAAGATATTGATGCAATTGCATATACCGCAGGACCAGGCTTAAATGGAGCTCTGTTGGTTGGTGCAACAGTTGCTAATGCTTTAGCATTTGCAAATCAAATTCCAACTATTCCTATTCATCATCTAGAAGGACATCTATTATCCCCTATCTTATCTCATGATAAACCAGAGGTACCATTTATTGCGTTACTAGCATCTGGTGGACATAGTCAAATCATGGCGGTTCATAAAATTGGTAAGTATGAATTACTTGGAGACACCTTAGATGATGCAGCTGGCGAAGCTTTTGATAAAACAGCTAAAATGCTGGGACTACCATACCCAGGTGGTAAATATATTGCAGAATTAGCAACTACAGGCAATGAGGTGTATAATTTACCTCGTCCAATGATACATTCAAAAGATCTTACCATGAGTTTTTCTGGTCTAAAAACAGCCGTACTTACATTAATTAGCAATCTAACAAAACAAGACATTAAGATTGAAGGACAAGTTTTAGCAGATATTGCAAAATCAATTGAAGAATCTATTACCGATGTATTAGTTAAAAAATCATTACTTGCAATAGAGCAAACTGGAATTAAGCAATTAGTTATATCAGGTGGAGTTAGTGCTAATAAAACCCTGCGTAATAAGTTTGATAACTTAGCAAAAAAACATGGCTTTAAAGTTTTTTACCCACCACTCAAACTATGCACTGATAATGGTGCTATGATTGCACTAGTTGGTGCATATCGTTTTGAACATGGCATTACAGATTATTCGTTCACTGTAAAACCACGTTGGGATTTAACATCTCTTGAAGCAATATAAATGAATGTACTTAATAAACAAAATATAAAATATTTACTAGATATAAATTCAAATTATATTGTAATTATTGCAAATGGCACAATGCCAAAATCTGTAGAAATACTTGAATTAATAGCTTCTGCAAATGTGAGTATAGCGTGTGATGGAGCTGGAATAAGACTAAATCAGCAAAATATAATTCCAGATTACATAATTGGTGATAATGACTCATCTCAAAATGATGCTAAAGCAAAATATGATTATATTTATATAGAAAATCAAAATTTAAATGATTTAAGTAAAGCATTTAATCTAGCAAAAGAATTAAATCTAGATATACCTATTTTAATTTTAGCCGCAAACGGACTACGTGAAGACCACTCATTAGGCAATATTGCATTGTTGACTCAATTTCAAACAAAATACTCTCAGTCAATTCATATGATAAGTGATTATGGAATTTTTACGCCACTTTTAATGGGCGTACATACTATCAATAGTATTATAAAAGAACAAATATCATTTTTTGCATTTGATAAAAGTAACCAAATAACTTGCCAAGAATTAAAATGGCCATTAGAAAATTATCATTTAGACTATCTTAATAGTGGTACATTAAATCAAGCAACAGCTAATCACCTCAATATTAAAACTAAAACTCCTATATTATTATATAGAGCATTTCAAATTAAATAAAAAAACCTTAAACCAATTCAAACTATATAAAAAATGCTCCACATTTTATTTTATATGGAGCAGTTTTATTAAGTTTTATATCTTAGTATAGTTAATTTAGATTAAAAGGCACAATAGTACGTTAGCCATATCATAATAATATTAATTTATGTATGGTTTAGTTTTATGTGTTGCCCAAGCTGCAAATAAGCTAACTATAGTTAAAATAGCAACTGGTATTATATAAATTAAATTAGTTTCTGCAACTATGGCAGTTACTAAAATTGGCGTTAATCCACCAAACAGTACAAAGCTAATATTATAAGAAAGAGCAACGCCAGTTAAACGTACATCGGTAGGAAATAAGTAACTTATTGCAACAGCTGGCAATGTAACTAAAATACCTTGGAATATAGCAAATAATCCAACTCCAACAAAAATCATTGAATTATTTAAGCTAATAGTCCAGTAACAAATACTCGCTGTAATTATTATAAAAAATAAGCAAATAAACATAGATATTACTAAATTAAACTTCTGAGCAATAATACCACCAATATAAACAAAGATTACACTTAAAATAGCTGCTACTAAAACTGCATCTCCAGCTAGGTTAGCATCTACATGAGCAATTTTTACTAAATATGTAGGCATAAAAATTATAAGTAAAATAATTGGCGTTGCCATAATAGCAACAAGCCCAGCACCAATAATCACACGTCCAAAATAATTACTCAATACATGTACAAATGGAATACCAATATGTTGTTTGATTTCTTTAAAAGCTTTTGTTTCATGTAATTCTTTACGAACAAAATAAGCAATTACACATAAAAACCCACCAAATAAAAATGGAATTCTCCAACCAAAATCATCAATTTGTTCTTTGGTAAAGAAATGTAATATTAATAAATTAATGATCATACCTGGAATAAGACCAGAAATGGTACCAGCAAATACCCCTCCCATCGCATATCCGCGTTTTTCAGGAATAGTCTCTGATGAATAAACAATCATGCTGGGTAATTCACCTCCAATTGCTAAGCCTTGTAGCAATCTAAAAAACAACATAAGGGCTGGCGCAAATATGCCAAT
>JAQUVM010000149.1 GCA_028693355.1 Burkholderiales bacterium | reverse complement strand
GTTTGCATATTTAGTTTAATGATAAAATACTGTGTAATAATTTGAAAAACGTGGAGAGTTTATGAGTTCAAATACTGATTCGATGATAGCTCAAGATAATGGGCGAATAAATGTTAGTGATAAAAAAATTATTAATGGTAAGACTGATGTAAATCAATTAGTTCCATTTAAATATAAATGGGCATGGGAAAAATATCTTGCAACTTGTGCTAATCATTGGATGCCACAAGAAGTTAATATGCAGCGTGATATTGAACTTTGGAAAAAACCTGGTGGTTTGACTGACGATGAACGCCAAATTGTTAAACGTAATTTAGGTTTTTTTGTAACTGCGGATAGCTTGGCCGCTAATAATATTGTACTTGGTACATATCGTCAAATTACAGCTCCTGAGTGTCGTCAATTTTTGTTACGCCAAGCATTTGAAGAAGCAATTCATACACATGCATACCAATACATCGTTGAAAGTTTAGGGCTTGATGAAAGTGAAATTTTTAATGCATATCATGAAGTTTCATCAATTAAGGCAAAAGATGACTTTTTGATTCCTTTTATTGATGTATTAACAAATCCTGAGTTTAAAACTGGCACACTAGACAGTGATCAAAAGCTTTTAAAATCATTGATTGTTTTTGCTTGTATTATGGAAGGTATATTCTTCTACGTAGGCTTTGTACAAATATTAGCATTAGGTCGCCAAAATAAAATGACTGGTGCAGCTGAGCAATATCAGTACATTTTACGTGATGAGTCTATGCATTGTAATTTTGGTATTGATTTAATTAATACAATTAAACTTGAAAATCCAGAATTATGGACAGAAGAGTTTAAAAACGATTTGGTTGAATTATTTCAGCGTGGTGTAGAATTAGAATATGCTTATGCAGAAGACACAATGCCGCGTGGAGTGCTAGGTTTAAACGCTTCTATGTTTAAAGAATACCTACGTTTTATTTGTAATCGCCGTATGACTCAAATTGGATTAAATGAATTATTTCCAGGTGTTACAAATCCATTTCCTTGGATGAGTGAAATGATGGATTTGAAAAAAGAGAAAAACTTCTTTGAAACTCGGGTAACAGAGTATCAAAGTGGTGGAGCACTTGATTGGAATTAAAAAGCTAGCAAGCTTTTATAATAATTTGCTCCCTATAAAGTAGACAAGTATAAAGAACGCTTTTATACTAACTATATATAGGGAGTTTTTTGTACACTATCTACTGCATAAACACCGATAGCTAAATTTATAAAGCTACTATATATAATATTATTATGCAGTAGAATAACGATCCTTTATCAGATTAGTTTTATTTTCTGTAATAATCATATCACGTGCTTTCATAGCATTCCCAAAATAATTAAACCTTGATAAGCTATACATTAACACTAGCAAATTAGTTTTAAACACTCCTGCACTTATATCATATATTTTAGATAACATATCAATACTTGCTATATATAACTTATCTTAATATTAAGTAAAAACAAAATTATAAAGATTTCGTCATAATTATTTAAATAGTAGCTTTTTGTATAATTTTACACAGTAAAAAGGACTATTTTTCGATTTATGCGTTTTTATGAATAAGATTTATGTATAATGGTTGCTAAAAATTGGTGGCTGTGCTAAAATGCATAAGGTTAATGTAAAATTTAGTTAAAGTTGTTGTTTTTAGATCGGGGTTAGAGTGAAAGTTAAGAAAATCGTTTGTACATTGTCACTAATTTCTTTGTTTGGTGGGGTCGGAAGTTTAGTATCTGGTTGTCATAATGGAAAAACTGCAGCATCAACAGTGCAGCAATCACCAACAGATCAAGTTATCTTTTTAAATTCAAATTTTGTTGAACAAGGTAATTTAAAAAATGGTGTAGTATATGATTTATTTGTAATAAATGAAGATGATGGAGATATTCTAGTAAAAGGTATGCCATTCCAATGTAATAGTTTAAATGTAGAGGCTGGCTGTGAGTTAAAGATTCCAATGAGTAAATCCAATAGCAGATTATCTTTTTTAATCTATAAAGATAATGAATTTATTGCTGCAAACAGCATGTCCCAATCAGCGATATCTGCTGGATTAGACAATATATATTTTAATGAAAATACTACAGGTGAATATATTTTTGCTAGTATGATGAATATGTATGGTATTTTAGGCGAACAAAAATCAGCAAGATCGATGATAAGAGCAATATTTGCTTATGATCCTAATAATTCTATTGATTTTAATGTAAAACTATTTCTTTTTTATAAAAAGCTACAGAAAAAGTATGGTGCAGACACAATTTATCACATAATGGATGTATTGTACCCTGTGGATGATATAAATTTGGATAGTAGTTTATTACAAAGTGAAAAAGCTTTAAAGAGTAGAAGTATAAGTGGGCATTTAACAATGTCAAGTAGGAGTACAGGTGGTGTTACTACTAAAGATGCCAAAGATGATATTGAAAAAATATTAGGTTGTTCTGGTTTAGTAGCAGATGGTGATGGTAGTTATTCATGCCTGAAGAAAAAGGGTAGTGAAGCTGATGGCACATTTGACCAGTATGACAAGTATTCAAAAGAATATATCCAAAACGCAATAGTTGGTGCAAAAACAGAAGATCAAGAGTACAAAAAAATATTGCAGAGTTCGATGACGCAAGATGAAAAAAATGCTGCAATTAAAAAACAAAGAGAAGAGAATTATAAACAGGCAGCGACTATGATTACTCAGCTTACACCAGTTGCAAAACAACTATCTAACATTATTGCTAAAGAATTGAAAGTAAAAGTTAGTGCTGAGACTCAATCAACGATAGGTTATTTAAAAGTTGCGGTTACAATTGTAGGCGTTGTTGGGAATGTTTGGTTACCTGGGGTTTCTTCTGCTCTAGCTGCACTTACGAACTCTATGCTAGATGGGTTTTTTGGTGATAATGAAAAATCTGCTAATACGAATCCAAATGCACGAGTGGAAGCTATTTTAAATATCATATCAGGTAAACTGGATACGGTGAATGGTAACTTAAATACACTGGTTGAGAAAATTG
>JAQUVM010000054.1 GCA_028693355.1 Burkholderiales bacterium | reverse complement strand
GCTCATGGCAAACTGATATAGATAAATTTAAAGCAATTCGTAAGCAGTATTTATTATATAAATAAAAAGTTGGCTAAAAAATAGCCAATTTTGTTATGTTGAATAAAGATTACTTTCTTAGATAAATACTACTTACCTAAAACTACAGCCGCCGGCTTAAAATCTCCTCCATTACGAGCATTTAAGTTAACAACAGAAGGATCATTAATATTCATATCAGCATTATGTCCGTGCACAATTGTGATATCTTTATTTCTAAAATAAGATAGCTTTTGCATAGTATTGTCTGAAGGTCTAAATGATGTAAAGCCTAAATTTTGACTACTAAAATTAATATTATTAATTTTACTTACAAGGTTTTCTGGCGAAAAATCATTGTAATTATTAATGGTTACATATTTAGTATTTTTTCCATCTCCACCTAATAATAATGCATTATTATATTCAGATACACCAGTATGTATAGTAAAGATTTTATTTATAGGATTGTAATAGGCATTTTGAAATACTTTTTGTTCTAGATGTTTTGCTTCAAACTCAGATATTTTATATTTTGCAAAATTACCAGCTTGTACAGAACTATTAGACTTACTTCCTAAACCTAATAATTTGGCTTCATCATAACCATCATGATTACCTAAAATAAAAACTACATTTTGTGCGTGCAAATTTTCTAGTAATGTTTTCATTGCGGGTATATTGCAAGAAAAGCGATCCCAGACAATATCACCAATAAAAATTGTGTCATGATTTGTCTTGATAAAAGACTTATTTGATACTAAGTATTGTATAAGCATCTCAATTTGTTTAGCATATTGCTCTGAATTTTGAAACTCAGCTAACTTACCAGATTGAACTGTTTTATATTCATTTTCTAGCAATATAGCTAATAATGATAAAACATCTTTATGATTAATGGTTATAGCACCTGCTGAAATAGCGGATAAAACTACTCGTCCAAAACTACCATCCATATCACCATAAATAAATGCTGGATTTCCACAATTTTCTTTACATAAAGTAGCTGCTTTTTGTAAATGTAAAATATTTTTAAAATAATCTTTTGCACCTGGAGTTAATTGATTCTCAATAAACTCTAACTGAGTTTTAGAAAATTTATCAACTTCTTCAGGTCCAAATTTTTTAATTGCATTACTATTAGTTTTTGCAGTTGCCAAACTTGCTCCACCGCTGTTACATGCGGTTAGTACACTAGCTGCTAATATGGTAGTTAATATAACCATTAATGTTTTTGATTTTTTCATAGAACCTCCAAGATATTTTATTAATTTATATGAGTAAATAACATAACTAATATGCTAAAACATACGGATTCTAGCATAACTAATTGCTGTAATTCAAACATTTAATAAAAAATGGAACTAATTAATATTTAGTTCCATTCATATTCTGAAGGTTTATACTTGGATACTAATCCAATTTGTCTGTTGCAATATGATAATCAGGATCTTCATTAATATCAATTTGTACCAAATCTCCAGCCTTACCTAGTAAAGTTTTACATTCTTCACTTAAGTGAATCAAGGTAACTGTTTTACCAACCTGAATAAAATCTTTAGCAACTGAGGCAATAGCATCAATTGCTGAGTGATCTGCTACCCTAGAATGTTTAAAATCAATTACAATTTGCTTGGTAGTAGTTACATAATCAAAAATATTTTTAAATTCATGGGTAGAACCAAAGAATAAAATACCATGTATTTTATAAATTTCAGAACTATGATTTCCCATGGTTCGCTCAGCATAGATATGCTTTGATGTTTCCCACGCAAATACCAATGCAGCAATAATAAAACCACAAATTACGGCAATTGCAAGATCAGTAAATATTGTGACTAAAGTTACCATAACTATGATAAATAGATCTGATTTTTTGCTACGTTTTATTAATCTTAGGCTCGTCCATTCAAATGTTCCAATTACTACAATGAACATTACGCCAACTAAAGCAGCAAGAGGAATCATTTTAATATAACTCCAACTGATCAGCATAAATACTAATAATGTTATGGCTGCCACTATGCCAGATAAGCGTCCTTTGGCACCTGATGTAATATTGATCATACTTTGACCTATCATCGCACAGCCGCCCATAGCTTTAAAAAAGCCAGAAACAATATTACCAGCGCCCTGAGCAATACACTCTTTATTTGCACGACCATGAGTTTTAGTAATTTCATCAATTAATGTTAATGTCATTAGAGATTCTGAAATACCAATAAATGCTAAAATAAATCCATACGGTAAAATTGTTAATAATGTATTAAAAGTTAATGGAACTGTTGGTATAGAAAAAATAGGTAACCCTATCGCCTGATTAGGGTCTAGAAGCATGTTACTTACCGTTCTAACATCCATATGAGTTAAATTTGTAATTAGTGCAATGATAATTATTGCAACTAAAGCCGATGGCGCAGCTTTTGAAATTTTAGGTAAATAATGTGTTATTAACATTGTTACCAAAACCAAAGCAATCATAATATATAATTGTGTGCCATGTAACCAAGTTTGATGTCCTGATTCATCTATTATTTTGAACTGTCCTAATTGAGCTAAAAAAATAACTATCGCCAAACCATTAACAAATCCAATCATCACAGGCTTTGGCATTAAGCGAATAAACTTGCCAAATTTAAATACTCCAAATAGTATTTGAATAACTCCAGTTAAAACAATAGTTGCAAATAAATAATCAATACCAAATTTCTGCACTACTGAAACCATTACTACGGCCATTGAACCTGTAGCACCAGAAATCATCCCTGGACGACCACCAAAGAGAGCTGATATCAAGCACATAAAAAATGCACCATATAATCCAACTATTGGCGATACTGATGCTACAAGAGCAAAGGCAATTGCTTCAGGAATCAGCGCAAAGGCAACTGTTACACCAGACAAAATTTCTGCTTTAGGATTTGCATCTTTAGGCAATAAAAAAGAAGATAAAGACATAAGTTCTCCATAGAGTATAATAATTCAAATAAATAATGAAGTAATTTTGTATAGTAATAGTTTCTAGTTGTTCTTATTTCATCATATGATTGTAAATAAAATAGAGTTTTATCAAATTTAAGTCTTTTTTATTTATAATGATTATTGCTTGAATTATAATTAGCCTCTAAACTAAATAAAGAAAATTTAGTTCCTACATCATACATATCTAATCCTTCGGCTTTTTTAAGTTTATTAGCTAAACTTAGAGACAATGGTAAACCACAAATTTCAACAAATACTTTAATGCCCCACATTGTTAGGTTAAATATAATTAAATCAGACCATGGCATGGTACCATAAAAAGCTAATGTGCCAAACAAGAAGCTATCAAATAATGAAGCAACTATAGTTGATAAAGTAAATCTTAACCACATCTTACCGCCATTGGTTTTGAGCTTAAGCTTTGCCATCACAAATGAATTTAATGGTTCAGAGCATAAATATGAAATTGTTGAAGCAATAATAATTCGCGCATTAAACCCTAATAAGTCATCAAATTTGGTATTTGTTTCAACTGCATAGCTCGGGCTTGGTAGATGAATAATTAATTGACTATAAGCAATAAATACAAAATTAAATAAAAACCCAGTCCAAATAGCACGGCGAGCAAATTTATATCCATAAACTTCAGTAATAAGATCTGCTAAAATAAATGTAAGTGGAAAAATAAGCGTACCTGCATCAGTTTCTATGCTACCAATTTTTATCATACGAATATCAAACCAATTAGCTAAAAGAATTACCGCAGTATAAGAGAGTTGAATAAACCACAAATAACGTGGATATTGTGCAATATTATTTTGTTGCATCATTATTTCCTGTAAAGATTAAAAACAGTTAAACTCACAGTATCACTATCTATTGGGTAATAAATATGATAAAGATTTAAAAGAAAAAAGCTTTCTTTAGCTAATTGCAATGGTCACACAATCGCCAAAAGAAAGCTCTGTATTATAATATTTAAATACTAACCTTGTAAAGTTATCATAACAGGCGCATGGTCTGATGGACGCTCTAATTTACGAGGCGCAGTATCAACGACACAATTAGTTGCTAACTCCATTATTTTTTGACTAGCCAATATATGATCAATTCGTAAACCTTGTTTTTTTCTAAACGCCAAGTTACGATAATCCCACCAACTATATTGGCGATCTTCCTGATTAAATTTTCTAAAGCTATCTGTCAACCCCATAGCAATAAGGTTATTAAATGATTTGCGCTCTGGCTCGCTACAAAGCACTTGCCCTTCCCATATACTTGCATCATAAGTATCACGAGGCTCTGGCGCAATATTATAATCACCGATTAGAACTAATTTTTCATGCATAGCCATCTCGGCTGCCACATATTTTTCTAATGCAGCCAACCACAAAAGCTTATACTGATATTTTGGACTTTCCAATGATTCTCCATTTACAAAATACGCACAAATAACACGCACTCCGTTTATAGTTGCTGCAATTACCCTTTTTTGCTCATCTTCATAATTTGGTGTATCAAAAACAATATTTTCCATAGGATGCTTGCTTAATAAAGCAACCCCATTATAAGTTTTTTGCCCATTAAAAACAAATTTATAGCCAATCTCTGCAAAAGCTTCTATCATTTTTTCATTTGCTGCATTATCTTGCTTTAACTCTTGTAACCCTAACACATCGCAATTAGTTTGTTGTAGCCAATCTAATACATGTGGCAATCTTACTTTTAGAGAGTTTACATTCCATGTTGCTATTTTCATTATTAACATTATCCTTTTGTTTTGTTTATATTTTATCAATTAAATTACTGTATTAATAACTCTTAGGAAGTCCAATAAGCTTTAGACTGAAATGTTCTTAATGTCTTAATTGATTGCTCAATTTTTTTATCGTCAATATCAGCTAGACATATCTTAGTATCTTGTGTTAAATTGGCATATTTATTAGCATCTAAACACAAATTCAACATCTCTAACACCACATTAAAGGCTGGACTATCATTTTCAGAAAGTATATCGAAAATTTCATCCACAGTTTTATTAAAATCTTTTCTACCTGAAATATCAACTATTTGCTGTTGAAATCCTTCATGGCTAAAACCAGTAGATTTTAACTTTATCTTATTTTTTAATTCTAGAATATTACTTAATATTACTATTCTTTGTTTAATTTGTCCAACATCCACAGTTATCTCCATATAAAGACCATTATAAAAACACCACTACATAAGTTTAATAATCTTTAGGCACTATATAGTGATTAAATGTAAACTCTCAAGATCTAATGATCTGATTAAAGAAAATTAAAAGTCATATATACTAAATAATCATTTAACTACAATAAAATAAATTGACAAATAAATATAAGCTGATATAGAATATCACTTAGTTGGCACCATTGCCATAAACATCTACTCAAAATATTTGGATTGTGTACTAGGAATACTGATAAAAATATGATGAAGTGTACATTTAGTACATAAAGAATATTTTTTGAAATATGACAACGTATAAAATTCAAAGATGAAGAGTAAAAACAGAGGAAAATAAAATGATACGTTCTAATACATATCAATCAATAGAGCACAATAACTTCTTATTGGCTAGCTTTTCTATTTCTACTTCTGCTCTATTCACTTCTTGTTGTTGCTAATCTAAAACTTCACACAAATTACAAATTTAATCCAAATTTAAATAATTTTACAACTTAGTTTTTATTCTTGATGTTTGATACATATTTTTTGTATTCTAATTTTAAGTATAATGGCATATATGTTTATATAAGTCTCCTGTAACTATATATCACTATATCTATGCTTATACCAAAATTATAATCATTCAAATCAAAAATCAATCCCTAAAACTAATAAATATATCAAATATACTCTTAAGCAATTGATGAAGTATATAACTATAACAAGCAACAACTTGAAAATCAGAGGTACATTATGTCTCAACAAAATTTATTATCATTTACCCTAGACCCTATTTATAACTGGTTTAGCATTCAAAAATCATCTACTCATGGTATGGGCTTATTTAGTCGCCGCGAAATACCTGAAGGATTATTTTTAGGTCTTGCTATGATTAAGAAATCTACTCCTAATAATTATCAAAGTCATTTAATAGATGGTTATGGCAATAGTAGCGAAGATGAATGGTTACGTGTAATTGGAGCGAGATTCATTAATCATAATAAATCAGCAAATATCGTCCTAAAATATGATGAAGATCATGTAGTTGCATATGCGGCAAAACATATTGCGGAAGGTGAAGAAATTTTTGTGGATTACGCTGAAATATATAAGCAGATTAGTCTCCCAATCCCAGACTTTGCCGCATAAATCTTTGACTTTCAAGTGTATACGTTGTCATGCTTCAAAAAATATTCCTTATGTACAATAGTACATATCGTCACATTTTTTATCAGCACTCCTAGTCTACAATTGAAATTCTTCGATTATATACAATGTTAATTATATTATTTTAAAATAAACTAAAGAAAGAAAAACAAATGAAAATAGAATCACTTTTAATTCATGGTGGCATTGATGGCGATGAAAAAACCGGTGCTGTAAATGTACCTCTTTATCTAACATCTACTTATAAGCAAGATGGTATTGGACAACATCGTGGTTATGAATACTCGCGCACTGGTAATCCAACCCGTGAAGCTGTAGAAAAATTAATCTCTGATCTAGAAGATGGTCATAAAGGGTTTGCTTTTGCATCTGGTATGGCAGCTACTACTGCGGTTATGATGTTATTTAAAGCTCATGACAAAATACTATTATCTGCAAATGTTTACGGCGGAACCTTTAGAGTACTAGACAAAGTTTTTAAAAACTTTAACCTTCAGTATGAATTAGTTGATACTTCAGACATAAATAAAGTAAAAGCTAAAATAGATATTAATACAAAAGCTATATTTATAGAAACTCCGACTAATCCACTGATGAATATCACAGATATTGCAGCAATTAGCAAATTGGCTCGTGAACATAATATATTAACTATCATTGATAATACATTTATGACGCCTTATTTACAACAACCCATAAAGCTCGGTGCAGATATAGTTTTACATAGTGCCACTAAATATTTAGGCGGACATAGTGATTTAATTGCGGGGCTTGTTGTAGTAAATAATGCTGAATTAGCTGATAAATTACATTTTGTGCAAAATGCAACTGGTGGTGTATTATCACCATTTGATTCTTGGTTATTAATTAGAGGAATTAAAACACTAGCAGTCAGAATGGATAGACATATTGCAAATACTAAAGAAATTATACATTACTTGCAAAATAATCCAGTTGTAGAAAAAATCTACTACCCTGGTTTTGATAATGAGAACTCGGATAATATTCATCATAAACAGGCCACATCTGGCGGTGCAATGATTTCATTTGTATTAAATAAAAACTATGATATTAATAAATTTTTAACGTCATTACAATTAATTACATTAGCGGAAAGCTTAGGTGGTGTTGAATCTCTTATTTCACACCCAGCTAGTATGACACATGCAGCAATTCCTGCAGAAATAAGGGCTGAACTTGGTATCACCGATGGTCTAATTCGTTTATCGGTTGGAATTGAAAACCACGAAGATTTAATCAATGACATTAGTAATGCATTAGATATTAGTTTTAAAGGTATTTAAGATGAAATATATCAATGATATACGTGAATTAATTGGTAATACTCCACTACTCAAAATAAATAACTTTGAGCTAAACCCAGCTATAAACTTATTTGCTAAATTAGAATTTTTAAACCCAGGTGGCAGTGTCAAAGACCGTATTGGTATTGCCATGATTGAAAAAGCTGAACGAGATGGATTATTACATCATGGATCAACTATAATAGAAGCTACCGCAGGAAATACTGGATTAGGAGTTGCATTAGCGGCTTTAAATAAAGGATATCACGTCATATTTACTGTACCAGAAAAATTTTCTCAAGAAAAACAAATTTTGATGCGTGCACTAGGTGCAGAAGTAATTAATACTTCACGTGCAGATGGAATGCTTGGAGCTAGTCGTAAAGCAGAAGAGCTTTTAAAAAACATACCCAACTCTATATCATTAAAGCAATTTGAAAATTCAGCAAATCCAGAAATTCATTATCGTACAACTGGTGCAGAAATTTATAATACGCTTAATGGCAAAATTGATTATTTAGTTGCAGGCGCTGGAAGCGGTGGAACATTTACTGGGGTTGCCAAATTTCTCAAAGAACATAATCCAAATATAAAAACCATCTTGGCTGACCCAGTTGGCTCAACTATGGGAGGTGGTAATGCTGGCTGCTATAATATGGAAGGTATTGGCAATGACTTTATACCAACTACTATGGATATAAATTTAGTTGATGACGTATATAAAGTTAATGATGATGAAGCATTTACAAACGCTCGTTTATTAGCAAAAAAAGAAGGTATTATAGTTGGTTCATCATCAGGTGCCGCCATGTCGGCAGCACTAAAACTTGCAACCCAAATAGATAAAGGAAATATCGTCACGATATTCCCAGATAGAGGTGATCGGTATTTTAGTAAAAATCTTTATTTTGATGAATATAATCTACAGATTTAACCTTTTACCACATAATGTTGCGTTAATAATTAGCATATAAAGCATGAATAATATGATATATTTACATCTTTAGCGCAACATTAAATGTTAGGGTTCTTATATGAAATCATCTATGGCTTATAAATTTAAAAACTGTACTAATTTAATTGTGTCTATAATTTTAATTTTACCGATATTCATAAGTAGTTGCAGCAATGGTACTATTGCTACCCCACCACCAGAAATCACCAGTTTTTCGATTAACGGTGTATATGGCAAAATAACAAAAAATCAAGTTAGAAACAATAATTTAATTACGACCAACTACAATATCGTTCTTCAACTACCAGAATCTACTAACCTAAATGACCTAGTTCCTATTTTTACCACATCAAATACCAGTAATGTATTAGTTAATGGAACATCGGTAATTAGTGGCAAAACGCATCAAAATTTCACAAAATCATTTGTATATACTGCGATAAATAAAAATTACAGTGATAAAGATAACCCTATAAATACATTTAAAGCCACTAATACGACTACAACGACTAATAGCACAATTTATACAGTTATAGTTGGACCTGGATCATTATGGTCCAATGCATGTCCAAGTAATACATCTGAAAGTCCTATGTGCTACTCTACTTCTGTATATTATTCTTGTGGGTACGGTTGGATGGAATCACTCAATGTAACTTTAGACGGCGCAACCAATGTAGTTGGTAAATCTGTTTATTTGACAGCAACATTAAACTACCCACCTTACGGCAGTGAGAATATTTTACACTATGGGTGGTCGCAACTAGTCAGTGAATCAGGATACGCAAGCTGGGTAACGGAACCACAGTGGTCTCTAATCCCTGATTTCCCGCTTGAGACATGTGAGCATTATATTGGCGAGCATATATTTTTTCAATATTATGGCGATTATCAGGAATATACCACCGACGGATATTCATATTTTTATACTTATCCAACTGAATCATATGCTATAACAATTACAAATTAAATTATCTATAAATAACAGGCTGATTAATCATAAATATTTAATCAGCCTATTTATATGCATGCATCTCCTATGTTGATTAATACCAACCTGTAGTAAAATAAAATCCAATTACAAAAAATACAGCTAGTGTTTTAATACAAGTTATGGCAAATACATCTTTATATGCTTGTTTATGACTAAGTCCAGTCACAGCCAGCAAAGTAATTACTGCACCATTATGTGGCAATGTGTCCATCCCACCAGATGCCATTGCTGCAACACGGTGTAAAACATCAAGTGGTATATTCATTGTATGAGCTAGCTCAATAAAATGCGTAGACATCGTAGCTAATGCAATACTTAAACCACCAGATGCTGAACCTGTAATACCAGCAAGAGTCGTAACTGTAATAGCTTCATTTATAAGTGGATTTGGAATATGAGTTAATCCTGCTGCAACCACCATAAAGCCTGGCATAGCTGCAATTACCCCACCAAACCCATACTCAGATGCAGTATTTAGCGCTGCAAGCAAAGCACCAGATATTGCAGCTTTACTACCATCTGCAAATTGGCGCATTACAGAGCGAAAAGCAAATATCATTACGCATAGTATGCCTAAAATTAAGGCTGCTTCTACTGCCCAAATCGCAGTTAATTTACTAATATCAACAGTAATATCTTTACCACTAACATTAAAAATAAACTCTTTGCCATATAGTGTAGGAATAATTTTTGTGAAAATCAAATTACCTATACCGACTACAAATAATGGCAAAATCGCAATTATTGGATTCGCTAATTTACCATGATTAAAATTAACTGGCTCATTTAATAAATTTGTACCATATCCTTCATTATTTTTAAGAGCTCTTTTACGGCAATATTCTAAATAACTTATACCAACAATTAGAATAAACAAACTACCAACTATCCCTAAAATAGGTGCTGACCAAGTATTTGTCTGAAAAAATGTTGTAGGAATAATATTTTGGATTTGTGGTGTACCTGGCATTGAATCCATAGTGAAGCTAAATGCACCCAGAGCTATAGTTCCAGGAATTAAACGCTTTGGTATGTCGCCAGCACGAAATAATTCAGCGGCAAATGGATATACTGCAAATACTACAACAAATAGCGATACGCCACCATATGTTAGTAATGCACAAACTAATACAATTGATAGTATCGCTCGTTGTTTGCCAATTAGCTTAATTACAGCCGCCACAATTGATTTTGAAAATCCTGATAGCTCTATAACTTTACCAAACAAAGCTCCCAGCATAAAAACTGGAAAATATAGCTTAATAAAATCAACCATTTTCACCATAAAAACTTGTGAAAACATTGGTGCAACTAAACGTGGGTCAGTTAAAAATACTGCTAATAATGCCGCAATTGGCGCAAATAAAATAACACTATGGCCTTTGTATGCAACATACATCAAAAACGCTAAAGCTATAACTACAATAAATACACTCATATTTCACCCATAATCACTCTTCATCTTTTAATTGTATAACATGCTATATATCATTATATTTTTATTAGCATTATTAATCTAAAATTAAAAGATCTTGAGTTCTTTTATAATATAAAAAATAAGAGTTTATTTTAGCAGATTGAATTAAGTAACGTACAATTTGAAATATTGCATTTGCTCAGTTTTATGAAGTTATACAGCTATCATAATCAATATGTAGATAGTCATAATGAATAAATTCTGGATGATTATGCCCACCAATAAATTCTAGCAATTTGCTTGCATTATACTTGGCAACCCCTACGCCAATTTTGATACCATCCGGATTCAAAATTTCGATCATATCACCTCGTTTAAATTCACCATGACTTTTTTCAATACCTATGGGTAAGATACTAGTAGCACTATGTTTAGCTAATACTTTAACTAATCCCCAATTAACAGTAATAGAATATTCAGAATAAGCTTGATTAAATGCTAGAAATTTTTTACGACTTGCTTGCTTTTGCTCTGGGATAATTTTTGTACCAATCTCAGCATTATTTAAAATAAGCTCTGGAATTATATTTTTATGATTAAGAGTAGCAATATGAGTCATAATGCCAGTACGCGCCATTTTACGAGCTGTATTAATCTTGCTGCTCATGCCACCACGCCCAAGAGATGACTTACCAGATGTATCAGGTAATACATCATTTAATTTTAATATTGGGATTAATTTAGCATCAGATTCTATTGGATTTTTATCATAAACTCCATCAGTAGTAGTGAGTAATAATAATTTATCTGCACCTATTTGTGCTGCAATAATACCTGATAACTCATCGTTATCAGTAAACATTAATTCATCAACAGCTACACTATCATTTTCATTAATAATAGTAATAATATGTTCTTGATCTAGTGACTTTTGTAATAAACGCAAAATATTACCATAGCTACGTTTAGTCTGAAAATCATATTTTGTAAGTAGTAATTGAGATGCAAGATAACCACGCTCTTCACAAAGCTTAGTATAAATTGTCATCAATTGAGGTTGCCCAAGACTGGCTAAAAGTTGTTTTTCTGCAACGCCACTAGTATAAGTTTTATTAAGGATTTTTTTGGCTATACCACGCCCTAATGCTACTGCACCAGAGCTAACCAAAACAACTTTATGTCCTTTTTTTTGTAATAAAATAATTTGATCAATAACGGATGTCATTACATCCATAAGAGGTTTGCCATCTGCCGACAATATTGACTGACTACCTACTTTTATTACTACTCGCATGCAATACCTTTCACTAAATCATTACATGCCATTACCTAGATCAATCAACAGTTGATCAGCAGAATCTACTCTAACAAATCCAGATCTTGGCATTTCCATATCTATAATTATGGTAATTAATATTGATATAGTAAAGGCATAGGTTATCATATATAATAAATTACGTTTTTTAGAAACTGGCAAAGCATATCCAACTAACAAAGCGCCAAATAAGCCAAGTATAACTAATAAAATATATATTACTAAAGGAGGATGATTTAATAATGCAGCCTGTCTTAATGTAGCAACACTAAATACATCATTCAATGCTGGTAGTAAAAGCGAATCACAAGTACGAGTATCCGATTTATGACATTCTGATACAGCTAATTGCCACATTTGATTTTGCAAATCATTACTTCGATGCATTAGTAAGTTTTCTTCAGATGGATTTTCTTGATCTTGATTAACTTTTGCTCTTACCAAAGTATACTCTTTAAGTAGTTTACGCATCTTTGGCTGGGTTTGTGGGTTTAGCAATTCAATTCTTGCATATGCAGTACTAATGGTGTTAGTAGCATTGGTTATTAGTAGTCTTCTATATTCAAGACGAGATTCAGCACCAGTAAAAGTAAAAGCAATCAATAAACCCAATAAACCAAATACGATAGTTTCTACTGGGCCAGAACCTGATGATGAGGTTTTTGTTCCTCGTTTAACAGCAGAAATACTAATTAATCTTCCTATCTCTAGGAAGATTAGCGTTAAAATAATTAATCCAACAAAAAGTAAAACTTCAATTGATTCCATAATTACCCATTTAAGCATATTTAAATTATTGGTATTTATAAATATTACCAGTTAGCTACGCCCCATTGAGGTGTAGACATTTGATTTGGATTAGCATTACGAGTAGTTGCAGGCACTACATTATTACTTGGAGTTAAATAATAATCAGGCAATCCACCTGATGGATTATCAACATTTACTTGTTTTACTCCGCCACCAGGAGTACGCTGCTCTGTAATTACTTTAAACTTTGTAGGGTCAGACTCAGCACGCCTTGCCGCTTCACTTTCACTAATATTTGGTTTCTTTTTGTTCGTTATTTGCGGTAAAACTATACCACTATCATTATTTGATTGCAAAGTATCTTGTGGAGGTGGTGGAATTTGCTCAGGATCTGCATAAGCAGAATAAGCCGTGACTGTTGCAAAAATAGCACCAGTTGCTAATATTGCTCGTAAAATTCCATTTCTCATAATTACACCCTAAAAATTTAAACGTTATATATATTATATAAGTATTTTACCTTAATTTAGGTATTCTATATAAGCATAAATCTATCTTTAATTTGTTTTAGACCTAACTCTTGTATTAATCCATCTAATTTTTTTGCTGCTTCTGTATTTTGCTTAGAAATTTTTTTAGCGATAATTAATTCATTTTTCATAGAATGTTCCCAACCAATAAGTTCAGTTGCCGTAACATCATAACCATGGGCTTGTAAGCGCAAACAACGTAAAACATTAGTAATATGGCTACCAAACTCACGCGCATGGACTGGATGCCGCCAAATTTCACCTAATAGATGATTATCTAATTGACTTCGATTTTTCTTTAGAATAGCTGCTACTTCAGCCTGACAACATGGTACAAGTACAATATATTTAGCCTCATGCTTGAGCGCAAAATCTATAGCATCATCTGTTGCAATATTACACGCATGAAGTGCTGTTACTATATCAATTTCTTTAGGTAAGCTATTATTTTCGATAG
>JAQUVM010000148.1 GCA_028693355.1 Burkholderiales bacterium | reverse complement strand
GAGGTATCAGATGGTAGTTTTTCATCTTGGATTTATGGCGATCTAACTGGACGTTATTGGGTTTCTAATTAAATGAAAAAAAATGGATTTACACTAATAGAATGTTTAGTTGCTTTATTTATTGTTGCAATTGTAGTTGCTTCTTCTAGCCGAGCAATTGGAGTTATTAGTAGTGATTTACGTGATACATTTGTTATTGAAGCTGCAACTTGGGCTTCCGCAGATGAATATAATCAAATGCGTCTGAAGGATGAGTTTCCAGGTGTGGGAGAACAAAAAAAAGAGGTTTCTATAACTGGAATTAATTTTTTAGTGAAAAGAGTAGTAACCAATACACCAAATCCTTATTTTAGAAAAGTAGAAATCATTGTAGCTGAAAAAGATACACCAGATAGCCCTATTTATAGAACAATAAACTTTTTATCTCAGTACTAAGGTTATATGCAAAATAAAAAAAATGGTTTTACTTTGATTGAAATTATGGTGTCAGTTGTGATATTTGCAATAATTGCAACTATATCATATAGAGTTATTTCAAGTTTGGTAAAAACAAAAGAAATTGTTGATGAAACACAGCAAAAATGGGGCGATATTTCATTGATGAACTCTAACCTCGAGACGTCAATACATAGATTGATTCCTTTGACAGTTAGAGATAATAATGGCATGGTTTTACCGGCGCTGTATGGTAAAGATAAATTAAACGGTGTATATGATGCTCAGCTAGAAATGACTTTAAGTGGTTATATTGGCGATAATGTATTAGGTGTAAAGCCTCCTAAGAGAGTAGGCTATAGATTTTATAAAGATACTATATATCTTATAACATGGCCTGTTTTAAATCGTGCATTGAATTCGGTTCCTCAAATAGATGTTTTAGTAGGTAATGTTAATAACTTTGATGTGTTTTATTTATACGATAATGGGCAATGGAATAAGCAATGGCCTCCAGAGGGCGGTAATGTAGATGAATTACCTGTTGCTTTGCAGATACGTCTTGGTTTAAAATCTGGAGAGAGTGAAGTAAGAACATGGTCTCTGCAAAAGTAAAAAATAGAGGAGCTGCTCTAATTACAGTAATGATTGTAGTTTTTATTATAGTAGCAATTATTACGCATCTTACTGTAACAAACTATCGAACAGTTAAAAGATTAAGCAATAGACAGTTGCAAGAGCAAGCATCTACGATTGCATTTAGTGCTATTGATTTTGGGCGTGCTGGTCTTGGTACTAGTGCTGCAACTTTAGCAACAGACTCATTAAAAGATATTTGGGCACAGCCGCTACCAAAAACTAAGTTATTTGATGAAGTATATATGAGTGGTTATGTGATTGATGAGCAAAGTAAATTTAATTTAAATGATTTAGTTAACACAAATGGACAGCCGAATCAAACTGTAATTACGCAATTTTCAAATTTGTTAAGTTACATAAATTTACCGCCTGGTTTAGCATATAATATTGCATACTATATGGCAGCTCCGCCGTATCAGTCTGAGATTATGAATCAATATACTACTGCAAATCCACCATCGCGCCCAGCTGGAAGACCGTTTATAGATATATCTGAATTGATCTTAATTAAAGGAGTTAACTCTCAAATTATTAATAAGCTTCAGCAATATGTGACAATTATTCCAGTTAATAACTATAATTATAAAAATGAAAGCCAAACAGAAAGCAGCACATCTTCTGGTGGTAATAAGCAAAATTCTCCAGGGTTATCAGTTAATGTTAATACAGCAATGCCAGAGGTTATTGCGGCAAAAGGTGGTATTTCTTTATCTGTAGCTCAACGAATAGTTAGTGCACGACAAGCCAAAACATTTGGTTCGACTGGAAGTGTTATTGCATTTTTAACTGAAAATGGAATTACACAAAATAATAAAGATGACAAATCAAATTTGTCGGGGTTGGTTGTATCATCAAAGTATTTTACTACTCATGCAGTAGTTGAAGACCAAGATTATACAGTTAAATGGGTCGCTTTAGTTTATCGACCAAATCGTAGCGGACAATGGCCGCAAATTTTATGGTTACATCCAGAATGATAACATTAAGAATTTTTATCAGCAATGAAGATTGCTTAAATAATAAATGGCAGCTTTTTAACTCAGGCGAAGTATCTGGAGAGGGTCATAGTAGTAGTTTCTCAGAGATGTTATCTTTTGAACATGAATCAATAGAAATATACTTATCGCCACATCTAGCAAATGTCTTTAAAGTTGATATTCAACATATCAGCGACCGTAAAATTAATGATGAATTATTATTAGGGTTGGTTGAGAATAGTATTGTCGATGAAATTGATGATTGTAAACCAATATTATTAAAACTTAGCGATGGTGATTCATATGTTGCAGTTTTAGGTTTAGATTTTCATAAGGTATTAATTGAGCATCTATCTGAGCATATTAAAAAAGTAAAATTTATTCAACCAATGCCATATGTTACAGAACACCAAGAAGATATTTGGACTGTTTACTTAGATGATGAATTTAAATTTATACGTACGTCTTTATATGAGTATTATGTATTAGATGATTCTAATGACATTCCTATACTTTTAGCTGAATTATTAGAGTCTTATGAACAAAAAGAAATATTATTGTATTGTAGCAATGAAAATATTATAAATAATATTGAAAGCACTTATGATATAAAATGTAATTTACAATCTGAGTTAAATTATGGTGCATTCATTTGGAACTTTTATAATGAAAAAACAAAGAAATTTAGTTTAAAGTTAAATGAAGGTAATAAACAACAAATATTAAAAATAGGAAAATATCTTTCGTTTATAGCAGTTGTTTATTTTGTTATTTGGTTTGTGCAGTTATTTTACTTAATTGGAAGTAAATACTCTTTAGAGAAAGAAATAAATAATAACGTGAGTGGCATTATTAAAACTTCGGATAAACAAAGCAATTATTTATCTATGTTGAGTAATGAAGTAGATGGTCTATCTCATGCTAAAGGTATGTATAATCAAAACGATTTTGTGAGCTTATTTAGCATTTTTTTACATAATGTATCAGGAGTTGGTCAAAATTCAATTGTTGGAT
>JAQUVM010000147.1 GCA_028693355.1 Burkholderiales bacterium | reverse complement strand
TCATTCTGACTACACCGATATTGAAGGTAAGGTTGGCGCATATTTACTTGAGAATGACGAGTACGTACTTGAAGTACATTCAGACAATAGGCCAGATGAGGTTATTGGATCCTATAGTGCAGATATTGGTGAAGAAAAAATAATTAGTTTGTATGACGTTGAATTAGCTAGCGAAGCAACTGGATTTGATCAGAACGTTAGGTATACAATAAATTTACAAAATGTTAGCAATGCTACAAGTATTGTTTTCGCTTATTTTGATGGCGAAGAATTGACTGATTCAATACAATTTAAAGTTTGGGAAAATAGGTATAATGATACATTACTTTACACATCTCCAGTATATACAAATACAAGTCAATTTGGACACCTAGTTTGGGATATAGTTGGATACGAAAATAGCACACTTGTTGGAGAATTAATTATTCAACATCAAGTTGAAGGTGAGGTTCACATTGCTAGAACTGTTAAAAAAGAATGGACGCTAGCACTTCCATTGATGGACTACGTTAGTCAAGAATTCATGAATTGGTTCTTTACAATATTCTTATCAATTGTAGTAATAATGGCATCTGCTAATTTATCCATGACTGCATTAGCAATAATTGGTTTAGCTGTGTTGTTTGTATTGTTTGGATGGTACGGGTTATCCTTTACAGCACTAGGATTTGCTTTACTTGTAGCCTTAATTGAGATTTGGGCTAAGAGAGGAAAATAAGATGGCAAATATAATTTCAAGTTTAGTAATCATCATGATTTTAATTAATATAGCTTCAGGAGCAATACTTATTGGTATAAATGATTCAAATTCACCTACTGGAGATAATGCGTTTGATATAGGGGATACGTATAGCCTCAGGTATCAGGAGAACTATGGGGATAACCTAACTATAATTAATGAGCTTGAAAATCCAATCAATCCATCGTCGACAAACGTTGAAGATGCCGGAGATAGGATATATAGAGTACTTGATGTAATTACATTAGGCTTTGTATTTAGATTCATTAGTTCAGTAGAGACATTTATGTTTGGGTTCGTACATATTTTAGATAATGTTGTTGGACCTATGTTGGATTCAGATTTGAGAGATATGTTGTTTGGACCTACTGTTGATGGAGAACAGCTTCACGGGGTATTGCATCAAATTATTAAATTACTATATATTTTAGCAGGAATACAATTGTTGACTGGTAAGAATGTTTTTGGAGAAGGATACTAATGGTTAATGCTACAGGATGGAATGAATTAATGGACGCTAATTTAGTTGGTGCAGCATATACTATGTTTGACACTGCTTTTGGGTCTATGGGCATAGTTGTGGTTATTTTATTTTTCCTATATCAATTTATGTTATATATGAAGACACAGAACTTAGTTTTATGTTTTATTATGGGCGTTATCTTCACTAGTTTGTATGCGACAAGTTTACTTGTTGAGCAAGTTAGTGTTGGATTGATGTTCGTACTACTTGTATTCGAATTGGCTGCGATTATGTACATGTGGTTTCATTCCAGCAGCAAATAATCCTATAGGATATAACATGAGCCCTATGGACCATACGTGGCCCATAGATGATTTATTTTTAATTTAGGTAAGGAAGTATGGCAAAACAAAACATCATCATATTGACGAAGAATAAGGAGATCTACAATAAGTTTAGTAATCTTATTTTTGTTCCTGAAGTATTGATTGATAACTCTAAGATTGAACAATTTAGATTAAACAAGATTTTGAATAATGTCAATAAGCGAAGTAAGAATGGCGAGGTTCTCAAGAAGGAAGTTCTAGATAACTATACTGTCATCAAGAGAATCGGACCCGTTGATTTTTCTATTTATTTAAAAAGTTAGACCACGTGAACCAGGGTTTAATCATGGTTTGAGGCCAAATCTAGGGGGCTAAAACAAATATATATATAAAGGAATTTTAAATATATACATATATAACTATTATGGAGGTAGGTAACAGTGTTTATGCAAATTGCAATCGGTGCAATCGGAATTGGTATTGTTTTAATGGTAGGTTATTTAGTAATCGCACAAGTTAGAGCAGCATTACCAACAGATGATTTGTCAAACGAAACAACTGAAGGCATGGATGCTACTCAATCAACTGTTTTTGCTGGATTTGGATTAATCGCAGTAGGAATAATTGTATTAGCAGCTTTCGGCTTGATCAACATATTCAAATGAGATTAGTATAGTTGTATACAGAAATGTATATTACAATTAATCTTTGAAAATATTGTTGGCAACTGACAACAAAGGGGCGTGAAAAACCCCTTACTTTTTTTATTTTCTTTTAAAAAATTATTCTAAATTAAATACTTTAAAGTAGAGTTTACAAAATATATGTTAAATAATACATATATTTATATATTAGTTATACTTAAAATGTTCATAATGAAATTAAATAACTGTAAAATATGTAATGAATTAAAAAAAATACGTGCAAAAGGAATGTGTCCTGAATGTTATCGAAGAGAATATTATAAAGACAATATTGAAAAAATAAAAAAAGTAAATGATAAATATCATGTTAAAAATAAAGAAAGAATAAAGGAATGGAATAAGGAATATTATGAATGCAATAAAAATAAAATATTAAAAAAATCTAGTAAATATAAATTATTAAGAATTAAATCAGATCCTAATTATCGTTTTATGAGATTACATTCAAGTAGGATAAGATCATTGATATCTAAAACCAATAGATATAAATATGCTTCTTCAAAAGATTTGTTGGGAGCCGAGGTAGATGTAGTTATCGAACATTTTAAAAGTCAATTTACTAAAGGAATGACTTGGGAAAAATTTTTGAATGGCGAAATACATTCAGACCACATAATTCCTTGGGAGTATGTAAAGAACATGGATAGAAAAATTCAAGAGAAAGTTTTCCACTATACTAACTATCAACCATTGTGGGCGAAAGATAATTTAACTTCCAAAAGAAGTCTCCTTCCTTCAGGTAGGAGTAAAAACGATAAGTATATAAATAAGTAGGTTGTAACCATAGTATGATAACCAAATATATTTTTGATAAGAATAGACATTCAGTTTATG
>JAQUVM010000053.1 GCA_028693355.1 Burkholderiales bacterium | reverse complement strand
CTCTGAATTACATGACTCTTTTCTAATAATCTCCATAGGGGCTTTAGATATTTGGGAGTCACTAAGCATCATAATGCTCAATGATAGAAATGCTCCTAACTCTGCTGGAGCTCCAGATGGAATAGTACTTCTTAAGTATTCAAGCTCTTTTCTGGTTGCCGATAAAGCATCTTCAAATCTTCTTAGTTCAGCACCTATCTCATCTTCTTCGAGAGTAAATTCTGCAACATCCTCGAGATCTTTGTCCAATATATAAGCCTGACCAATAGCTATACCACCACCTAAGCCAAATCCATGTAGAACAATACTCATGTTTTACCCTATTTTTTGATTATTCGTTTTCGCCAAATCTATCAGCAAATAAACTACAAATACCTTCTAACGCATCAGCTTCATCTGTGCCATCACACGATATTGTAACTAATGTACCTTTATTTGCAGCTAACATCATTAAAGACATAATACTTTTTGCATTGGCTTTTTTCTCTTTTTTTATTACAAAAATCTCTGATTGATATTTATTTGCTAATTGTACCAATTTAGAAGAAGCTCGCGCATGAAGACCTAATTTATTAATAATTTCTATTTCGCGACTCTGCATTAATTATCTCCCACGTGAATAATGCCTTTTATGCCACCATCAATAGCTTTTTCAACACAAATTTCTAAGGATTGAGTTGAATAAGAAATTGCTCTTAGTAACATTGTTAAATTAAGACCAGTTATTAACTCTACCTTACCAGGTATAACTAGTTTACTTGCGATATTACTTGGAGTTGCGCCAAATATATCTGCCAAAATTAATACTCCATCAACTTTCTCAAGTTGAATGTCTATAATTTCCTTTGCTCTTTCTAAAATTGAGCTAGGTTCTTCTGATTTTTTTACAGGTAAAATAATTAAATTCTCTACCCGCTTACTTAGAACATGTTCTACGCAGTAAGCAAAACTATTCGCAATTTCAGAATGAGAAATTACAAAAATACTGATCATTATAAATACCTATTTTATTTTATCTTTAAATTTTGCAACAAGATCTGTTGCTCCAAAACCAATATACAATTGCTTTATATCTGGTGAAAGGTCAATTATATGCTGAATCCCAAGCTCAGTCAATTTATTTATACTCAACAATTTATAATCTATTAATTTTATTTGCACTCTCGTTATTGCAGATAACTTAATTTCAACAATATTATTCAAACCACCTAAAGCTAAAATTAATTTATCAATATCCAATACTGTCTTAGTATGTTCTTTTAAGGGATCCACATTGCTTTGTTTAGCCTCTATATCTGATACCACACTAACGCGCCCTAATGCATCTCTCAAACTACTAGCAACAATTTCAGCTTGAGGCCCTAAAATTACTTGCAATGTAGTATCTGATGGGTTTACAAACCCCTTAGCACCAAGTGCTTTGAGCATAGATTTGTCAATATTACTATTTGATTTCACAATTAGGCGAAGTCTAGTTGTACATGCATCAATATTAACTAAATTATCTGCACCACCTAAAGCAGTTATAAATTGAGAATCTCTATTAGCACTTGATAGTAATTTTAACTTTTCACTAGCTCTTAACTCTTCTGCACTTTCTCGACCAATTGTTTTCAAATTAAGTTTTTTGATAAAAAAAACACCTACAGACCAATAAACGATAAACATTAAAATACCAATTGGTAACATGTATAATGGATTTTGAGCTATTTTAAAAAATAATATATAGTCAATAGCACCAGCTGAAAACGAAAATCCTAACCGAATATGCATAAACTCCATTAATGTCAATGAAACACCAGTTAAAATAGCATGTATTAAATATAATACAGGAGCTAGAAATACAAATGAATACTCAATTGGTTCCGTAACACCAGTCAAAAATGAGGTGAGCGCCATTGATAATAAAAGCCCAGCTACAGCTTTACGATTCTCTTGATGGGAAGTTGTATACATCGCTAAACAAATAGCAGGTAAACCAAACATCATAATCGGAAAATATCCAGCCATGAAATATCCTGCACTAGAATCACCAGACATAAATCTAGCAATATCGCCATGAACAATTACGCCGTGAGCATTTGTAAAATCACCTAATTGGAACCAAAATAAACTGTTTAAAACATGATGTAAACCAGTTACTAGTAATACCCTATTTAAAAAACCATATAAAAATAAACCAAGCTCACCAGAGGTTGACATCCAATAACTAAAACTATGTAATATATTTTGAATAGGTGGCCAAATTAAACCAAAAATTCCGCCAAGAATTACAGCTGAAACACCAGTTGCAATAGGTATAAAACGTTTACCACCAAAAAATGCTAAAAACTCTGGTAATTTGATATCTTTATATTTATTATATAAAAACCCCGCTATACTACCAATTATTATTCCGCCAAATACACCTGTATCAATATTTTGATTAACACCTTTTAATAGTGCCACAAAAATTAAATATCCAACAGCTCCAGCCAAACCAGCAGAGCCATTATTATCTTTAGCAAATCCAACTGAAACCCCAATAGCAAAAAGCAATGGCAAATTAGAAAATATTGCACCGCCAGCATCGGAAATAGCCGCTATGTTTAATAAATCAGGTTGTCCAAATCTAAGTAATAAACCAGCCACAGGTAGCATTGCAATTGGAAGCATTAATGCACGCCCAAGAGACTGTATTGATGAGAATTTAAACTTCATATTCTTGCCCAACACTTATTTAGTGAAAATTGATTTTAAGTATTCACGAACTTCTACTGCGCTACCAAGCTCTAAGCAATATTTTGCAATTTCTTGGCATTTTTCTACATTTAATGTTCGAATAAATGCTTTATTTTCTGGAATGCTACTGGCTGTCATAGATAGTGTTTTTACCCCTAAGCCAAGTAAAACAGGAATAGCTAATTTTTCTGAGGCCATAAGCCCACAAATTGAAAGAGGTGTATTATGCTTACTAGCGCCAGAAACTGTGAACGCTATTGCAGCTATTACAGCTGGATGTAGGTGATCTATTTCACGAGCTAGCTCAGTATGCTCTCTATCAACTGCTAGCACATACTGAGTCAAATCATTTGTTCCAATTGACATAAAATCAACTTCACGAGCAAATATTTCACTAGTAAACGCAACAGATGGAACTTCAACCATAATACCTAGAGAAACATTCTGACTGATTCCTAATTCAACTTTTACTTCTTCAATTAGTCGTTTAACAGCACGGTACTCTGTAATTTTAGAAATCATTGGTACCATAATCTTAATATTATCTGTTGCTGATCTTAAAATAGCGCGTAATTGTGTTTTAAATAACTCAATATTTGCTAGGCATAAGCGTACACCACGCACACCTAGCATTGGATTTTCTTCATGAGATTGTTCCAAGTAAGGAATCTTCTTATCACCACCAACATCCAAAGTTCTAATTACAAATGGTTTATTCGCTAATACATGATTGATTTCTCTATATTCACTTAACTGAAACTCTTCACTTGGAGCTGTAGCACTTTCCAAAAACATAAATTCAGTTCTAAATAAACCAACACCTTCTCCTCCATTTGCAACAACTAATCTAGCTTCTTCTAAGTTTCCTATATTACCTAAACAACTAATTTGTATACCATCCATGGTAGTAGCTGCTTGAAAGGCTACATCACGAGCTTTTCTTAATTCTTCTTCACGATTTGCTATATCAGATTTTACTAATTCTATCTGATCGCTACTTGGTTTACTATTTAACATTGCTGTATTTAATGTGTCTAATATAACTACTCCAGATGCCTCTTGTAAAACATCTTTTGAAACCCCAACTAAAAGAGGTATGCCACGAGTACGAGCTATAATTGATACGTGAGATGTCACACCGCCTTTGACACTAACTAAACCTTTAACTTTATCATTTAAAGCAATTATTTGTGATGGTGTATAATTATCTGCAACTAAGATAACGTCTTCATTATAAGAATATGTAACTTTATTTTCTTCACCACAAAGCAAAGTTAAAACTCTATCGCATACATCAATCAAATCACTTTGACGCTCAATTAATAACTCATTTCCTGTTGCCTCTAAAGCAAGACAAGACTCCTCAATTGATTTATCCCAAGCAAATGCAGCACTTTGTCCATCTGCAATCTTGTTTTTAGCTGAGGCAATTAATTCTGGATCAGTAAAAATCATTAAATGAGCATTTAAAATATTACGGTGAGCAACTTCTTCATGGCTTAAAGATGCAATATCAAACTCTAATTCTTTAATTAAATCTTGTATCACCTGAGTTAAAGCTGATAACTCACCTTCTATATCAGCCGTAAATCTCTCATAATTAAACTGTACTTTAGTTTGTTGAATCAACTTTGCTAAAGCTATACCAGATGATGCTACTACACCGTAGTAAATGCCATTTTCTACTTTAGTTAAATCGCTATTATTTGAATTGACTTTAACATGTATGTCTTCATTTTCATCATCTTGCATAGCGGTTAAACACTCAATTAATTCATTAATGATATCTGTTGAATGATCTCCCTTTATCATTAATTTAACTTGGTCTTGATATTGCACACCTAAACTTAATAAAGAAACTACGCTTTTTACATTCGCTGATTTCTCACCTTTTATTAGTGTAATTTCATTATTAGTAAATTTACGAGCTATGGAACTTAATTGTGCCGCGGGACGTGCATGTATACCATGAGAATTTGGAATTACAATTAGATCAGACGAAACTGTTGCTTGAGTATTATCAGGAATATTATTACTAGATTTACTATTAGATAAAGAAACGGTAAATGCAGGTTCTCCAGCCTTTATAATATTTTCGTTATCCTTAAAAATGAATTCTAATGATATATTTTTCTCTTCTACATCCGTAACTAAAACAGGTGTCAGCATCGCTACTACGCGCTCAGAAACAAATCCCATATCAAAACTTGAAAGTTTATCCCCAATTTTTACTTGTTGACCTTCTTTAACAAAAACTTCAAATCCCTCGCCATTTAACATAACAGTTTCTAATCCAATATGCATCAAAATCTCAAAACCATGTGCTGACTCAATACTTATTGCATGTTTTGCGCGATGAATAGTTTTTACAATTCCATCAATAGGGGCATATAAAATATTTTCTAATGGATCAATAGCAAAACCATCACCAACCATTTTTTCTGCAAATACAGGGTCTGGCACTAATGACAAGTCCATAAATACACCAGATAGTGGAGAATGTATAGTTACGCTTATATTACTCATTTTATTAAAGTTCCCTTTTACTCTTTTTATTTATTTTACTTTTGAATATTATTTATACTTCAAAATATATTTCTTGCCTTATACTCATACATCATTATACATTTATTAAAAATCCTAATTTATAATCAAAATGTACTGTGAATATTTGAAACTACAAAAATTAAATAGCATTGGATTTTATCACTTTGCTTTTTACATGTTCAAATTATTCATCTATATCCATAAACAATCTTTTGAATATCATTATATGCAATAGTCTATAATAGTGGATTATTTAGGATAATAATATTAATATAGCAGGATAAGATTAATGAGTCGCATACTCAGCAAAACAAAACAAGTATTTGATATGGTTATATTTGGAGCTACGGGAGATTTAGCTAGAAGAAAGCTACTACCAGCAATATATAACGCATTTATAGAAAATAATTTTGATGAAAGTTCTAAGATTTACTGTGTCGGAAGACAAGAAATTTCACAAGAAGAGTATTGCCAAAAAGCTTTAGAATTTGCGCAATTAACAAAACAAAAAATAGATAATGATAAATGGGCTGCATTTACACAGCAAATTGAGTACATCAAAATAGAATTTAACAATGTTGAAGAATATAATAAGCTATATGAGCTCTTAGATATTAATCGCACAAGTATTTATTACTTATCTACTGCACCAGAATTTTTTAATACAATAATTAGTAATTTAGCAAAGGTTAATTTAAACCATGCTAATTCAAGAATTGTATTAGAGAAACCTCTTGGACATGATTTACAATCTTCTGAAGAAATAAATAATTTTGTTGCACAATACTTCACAGAAAATCAAATTTACCGTATTGATCATTTTTTAGGCAAAGAATCTGTACAAAACTTAATGGCAATTCGCTTTGGTAATACGCTATTTGAAGCTCTTTGGCGTCGCCAATGGGTACATAGTGTACAAATAACAGTTGCAGAGGATTTAGGTGTCGGATCTCGAGGAGACTTTTACGAAAATACGGGAGCTCTTCGTGATATGCTCCAAAATCACCTCTTACAATTATTATGTATTGTTGCAATGGAACCACCTTCATCTTTAGATGCTGACATAATTCGTGATGAAAAATTAAAAGTATTAAGATCTTTAAAACCATTAAATGAAGAAGACGTAATAAACAATGTGATCCGTGGGCAATATAAAGCTGGGACAATTAACGGTGAATCTGTAAAAGCTTATATAGACGAAGAACATGTTTTAGAAGATAGCCATACAGAAACTTTTGTTGCTCTAAAAGCAGAAATTCAAAATTGGCGTTGGGCTGGAGTTCCATTTTACCTTAGAACTGGTAAACGTATGCAAGAAAAAGTTGCTGAAATAGTGATTCAATTTAAAGATATTCCATGTAAAATATTCCCTACTAGCGGGCAAAATGTTGGGAATCGTTTAATAATTCGTATACAACCAGAAGAAACGGTACAATTATTCTTCTCGGCTAAAGAGCCAGGCGATGGAAATCGCTTAAAACCTGTATATTTAGATTTAGATTTTAATAAAATGTTTACTAATAGTCGTCGTACAGACGGTTATGAAAGACTATTATTAGATGTTATACGTGGAAACCTTAGTTTATTTGTACGCCGTGATGAACAACTTGCAGCATGGAAATGGGTAATGCCTATTTTAGAATCATGGGATAATTTAAAAATAATCCCAAGACAATATGCAGCTGGTACATGGGGACCTGGTGGATCTTCTGCATTACTAGCTAAAGATGGTGTATTCTGGCACGAAGATATATCATAAATATACTTGCTGCCGTTTAAACTTAAGCTTCGTCATCTTTAAAATACTTAGCTCACAATTGAAATACTAAAAGTATAGAAAATGAATTAACTAAATTTTAAAAGGAAATAAAATATGAAATCAATTTCAACAAAATTAGCGCCTCAAGCCATTGGGCCATACGTACAAGCTAATCAAATAGGTAATATTCTTTATACTTCTGGGCAAATTCCACTAGATAAAGATGGAAACTTAGCTGGTGAAGATATTACTAGTCAAACGCATCAAGTTATGAAAAACATTGAAGCAATTCTTAACGAAGCAAAAAGTGACTTCAACCATATTATAAAAACAACATGCTTTTTATCTGACATGAATAATTTTGTAGAATTTAATAAGGTATATGCAAGTTATTTCGATAAAATATTACCAGCTCGCTCATGTGTAGAAGTTGCAAGATTACCTAAAGATGTATTGGTAGAAGTAGAAGTTATTGCTATTTGTGCAATATAATAATATACTAATAATCTTTATTTAGGGGTGAATTTAAACCAATGACAAAAAAAGTATATTCTGCAAACGCATTTAACGTAAATAAGACCATGGTTGATTCAAATGCATTGTCTATCATAAAAGAACTGCAAAAGCATCACTATCAAGCTTATATAGTTGGCGGCGGAATTCGCGATTTAATCTTGGGATTTCACCCTAAAGATTTTGATATTGCCACTGACGCTACACCAGAACAAGTAAAGAAAATTTTTTATCGTAATGCCATAATTATTGGTAGAAGATTTAAAATTGTACATGTTTTTTTCAATGAACTAAATCAAGTTCGTAGTAGTAAGTATAGTAAAAAAATCTATGACCGTCATATTATCGAAGTATCTACATTTAGAAGTAGCAAACAAAATGATGATAAAAATACCCACGGTAGATTAATGAGTGATAATAATTATGGAACAATTGAAGAAGATGCTAAGCGTCGTGACTTTACCATAAATGCTATGTACTATGACCCATTAGCTGAATCTATCATTGATTATGGTAGTGGTATTCAAGATATTAAAGATAAGACTCTACACATTATTGGAAAGCCACAGGATCGCTATATTGAAGACCCTGTGAGAATATTAAGAGCTATAAGACTTTCAGATAAACTAAACTTACAAATAGATGATAATACGCGAATTCCATTTCAAACAACTAAACATTTATTACAAAATGAACCTAAGGGTCGCCTATTTGAAGAAATGCTAAAAATACTTCAATCAGGAAGCTCAAATAAAATCATTAATGAGCTAAGTGAACTAAAACTTTCTAAAGGTGTCTTTCCATTATTTGATTCAGAAAATATTCTTGATAAAAACTCTCTAGCTAAATTAGTTTTAGAAAAAACTGATGAACGTATTCAAAATCAGGAAGATTTTTCGGTACCATTTGTCTTAGCTGGAATCCTTTGGCATAAAGTAGAAAGCTCGTGGATACATAATAAAAACGTCAAAAGCCATCCAAATAAAGAAGCTTTAGTAGAAGCAATTGCTGCTCGTAAATGGATATTATTTGATTCTGGAATCACACAAAACTTGTATAGTTCAATCAAAGACATTTGGCTACTTCAATATGATTTAGAAAATCCAAGCCTAAAAAAACTAGATACTATCTTATCAAATGGTAGACTTCGTCAAGCTTGGCATTTATATAACTTGAGAAATAGCTTAGTTAAAGATCCTCACCCATTACATTGGTGGTGGAATAAATTTATGGATGAATCAATAGATGATAAAACTAAGCTATTAATTCAATTAATTGATTTAGCTCCACAAGAAGAAACAATTAAACCTAAAAAGAAAAAACGTAAGAAGCGTAAAAAACTTAAAGAACAAGATCATAATACTAGTGTAAAAGATAATAATATATGAATGAAGAAAATCAAGTAATTACATCATTAAACCGTGAAATTCGTAGCTTTGTTTTAAGACAAGGTAAAATTACACAGGGACAATCAAAAGCACTGGAAAGTTTATTCCCTACATTTGGTATAGAATATGAGCCTGAAATAATAAATCTAGATAATAATTTTGGCCGTAGTGCACCAAAGATTATTGAAATTGGTTTTGGAATGGGAAATGCTACTTGGCAAATTGCTAAAAATAATCCACAAAATGATTATTTAGGAATTGAAGTACATTTACCTGGTGTTGGCGCATTACTAATACATGTTGAAGAGCAAAATATTCAAAACTTACGAATGATTCGCCATGATGCTGTTGAAGTGCTAAAAAATATGATTCCTGATAACTCTATTGATGGGTTTCATGTTTACTTTCCTGATCCGTGGCATAAAAAACGCCATCATAAACGCCGTATAATTCAAAGTCCATTTGTGCAACTATTATCAAGCAAGCTTAAAATAGGTGGTTATATACATTTAGCAACTGATTGGGAGAATTATGCACATTGGATGTTAGATATTTTGAATGAAGAAAAAACTTTGCAAAATACATCATCAACAAATAATTATGTTGAGCGTCCAGAATATCGCCCTATTACTAAATTTGAAACCAGAGGAATTAAGCTTGGGCATGGAATTTGGGATATTATTTTCAAAAAAATTTAGTAGTTTATATAGCTAAATTTAAATTAAGTTAAACGTCATAAACTTATAATCAATAAAAAACTCCTTAATAAAATATTAAGGAGTTTTTTATATTAACTTCCGCTAGTTTATCTTAATATCTCAAACCAATATCAAATTGTAAACCTAATGAATTTTGATTTGCCGGAATAAAACTATTTGACTGTGGATCAAAAGTATTACCAGTTGGGTTTACACTATCATAAAACCCTTTTACACCAACTTGCAATAATGAATATGGATTAATAACAGCGCCAACACTTGTAGTAGAACGCCAAGCATTAATATTTAAAGACGACATATCATACATACTAGCTAATAATTGATCTGCATAAATTTGCCACATATCATTAAATGCATACTCAACCTTAGCTCCAGCACCATATTGTAAATACATATCTTTTGAGATAGCATTTGTAATACTTGAATTATTTCTTACATTATAGCTATTCATATTCATAATTACACCCAAATCACCATATGGAATAACCGTAAAATTATCATTACCATGAAATGCATAACCTGCATTAGTGGTTACATTACCAGGAAATCCAATATACGTTGGCGTAGATGCATTTACTCTACCAGCCGGAATGTTATCTTGAGTAATTGAATTCATGAGTTGAGCATTTATTTGTGCCCATACACTATTTTCAAATTCATGAGTAACATTAAAATTAAAATAATTAACCTTACTATTAATCGAAGGATTATTTCCTGATGAATAATGATTATTAGAGCTTAAAAAACCCATACCAAATGAATAACTATTATCAAACATGGTAGTTAAGTATTTTGCAGATGGTGATACACTACTATTTCCTGTAAATTTACTTAATAATTGATCATTATTATATAAATAACTAAACATTAGCATTCCACCAAAAGTTGACTGGCTAGTATTACGCCAATCATAAGACAATGGTTCATAACCTATTTGATTAGAGTTAATTAAATTAGTTTGACTAAACATGCCTTGAGCTGATATTTGAAAATAATTCGTTGCATTATATTTTATTCCTAGCAATGTCGTATAATTCATAGCACTTTGATTAGTTGAAGCATCTCCACCATTAGGATCTTGTAAGTAACCGATTGATTGATCCAGATAGATACTTGCTTCTGGTAAAAAAATGTATTCTAATCTACCCCCAAGTGCGTATTGATTTAAATAACTTCCAGAAAAATTATCATTTGAAATAGCAAATCCATTATAATTTAATTCACGTCCTAACTGAGCGTAAGGAATAACTTGTAAGCCGATATTCGACCAATTAAATGAATATCCACCTTTGGCAGATATAGATGCTGGAAAGCCAAATGATTGTGTATTAGTGCTAAAACCAGCCCAATCTTGTCCACTTTGTGAAGCTTTAAAAGCAAAACTTCCATCAATAGACATCCAGATATTATTATCAAATAATCGCTCTAAATGTAATGCTAGATTACTGGAGTTAGTGGTTATATTATTACTAGAATAATCAGGGTTATATGCCCTCATAGAGGTATAACTATACCCTAAGCCGATAGAGTTATCAAAGCTTTGGAATAATTGATTATCTGATTCATCTGCAAATACTTTTGTACCATAAATGACAGAAGAAAAAATAACAAAGATTAATTTATTTAATTTCATGATTTTCTTTAAAAAAGTGGACATTAAAATGTCCACTTATTAAGTACTAGATGTTCAAATATTACTGAACATTATAAACGCTTGTTCCACCCAAAGTAGTTGTAACCGTTGCACCACTATTCGTACCATTATATGATACTACAACACCACCAAGAGCACCATTAAGTGCTGTACTAGTCCATTGCGTAGCACCATTACGTAATACATAAACTTTAGCACTTACACCGCCAACCCATACATTACCTACATTATCCGTAAACATAGAATTAATGTCTGCAGCTACAGGAGCACCAGTAAATGTTACTTGAGTTCCACCTGTTTGTGCAGTTTGAGTTTGAGATGTTGTTGTATTAAAAAATGCATTTTTAACTGGATTACTCATACTACCAGTTCCAAGAACTTTATAAATCTGATTACCTACATACCAGTATCCTACCAAATTATTACCATTATTTAAAGTAGATGGAAAGCCGAAATTATGTACAGGTGCCTTCGTATACTGACTAGGTCCAGAAGCAGGAGCTTCTGCAGACAAATTAGTAAATGGATTTAATCCATTATTATTTAAACCAGCAACACATACATTCCCTTGAGAATCACCAACAGCCACATATGAATTACCACCACTCGAAGCTGTAGATATTGTAGTTATTGAACCTGTACAAGCTCCAGTAGCTGCTGATTCATTACCGGGTGTTGGATTTGGAAAAGCAATTGACACTGTACCAGCTGTAGAACTAGACATTAACGCTGAATTTTGATTTTTATAATTAAGTGGTAATAAGTTTGTAGTAACTCCGCCATATAACGTATATGATTCAACATAACCAGTAGTTAAATTTTTTAAATTACTAGCTTGAGGTAAAGCTTGTACAAAAACACTAGTCTTAACAGGAGACACTGAATTATCAGTGACACTGATTACAAGTTGATTACCAGAAACTGAAACAGCAATTGGATTACTTCCTGCATTTTGCAAAGCATTTTGAACTTGAGTATCTAATACGATTGGTGCAGAATATCCGCTAGCTCCTGGTATTACGATTGATTCGAAATTACCGCCAAATGCAGCTCCATTAGTATCACTACCAAGAGTGAACCCAGCTGGAACAGTTTCTTCATGCACAACAGGAGCTGCAGGAGGAGTATAAGAACTACCGCCACCGCCACCACCACAAGCAACCATAGCACCACCAACAAGACCTGATAATAAAACTGAACTAATAATTTGTTTAATTTTCATAACTTTTTCAACCTTTCAAATTATAAATAACCATATAATAACATTGGATATTTTATCATAATTATATAATAAATATCCACTAAATATCAGAATTCATTAGTATTTTGCCATTAAAAATTCAAATTAAAAATAACCAATGCTAGCATAAACGCAAAAAAAACCTCTTAACGCACACTGCAAACCGCTAAATCTACGACGTTGTATTTCATCTACACTAAAACATCAACAAGTAATATTTATAGCTTAAAATTAATAATTACATTACATATTTGACATAAATTCGTTAAACAATGACAGTGCGGCTATATACATGATAGGATTATTATGATCTATTGGCGCATGATTACTACCTAAAACATAATCGCTATTTTGTATTTCATACTTTCTTACCAAATTGGGATCTGAGCGTTCAGTAACAGATGAAAATGCAAGCATTGTATTGTAAGGTGATAATAAAGAATCATGTGCTAAATGGATATATGAAATAGGTGATGTTGTTTTCCAATTAATTAAACTAACATCATAATATGCTTTTCTAAATGCATCAAGCACAGGATTTTGGGTTATTGAATAAATAGAATTACTTTCATATGAGTAATCACTAATAGATTGAGCATGCTCCCATAATGTATCTTGTATTGCCGCAGTTGATATATCTTTATCCATAAAAAGCTGATTAATAGTAATACTTCTTCCAGCATAAGTTAAATTACAAAAATCATTACTTAATATTTCCGAACAATCAGTACCACTATTATAATAATTAAAAGCATTTGTAGCATATGCTATTAACCCAGGTTTAGCCATAGCTGCCTCCAATTGACTCTCAATTAAGAATTCATTATTTGCAATATTTAAGTTGCTATACTCCATAGGAGTTTGTACACTTTTCATCGCAAATCCACCAGACATTGGTACAGTAAAAGCAAGATGTGTGTTTGTTCCATCCAATGAAACTTGATTATCTTGAATCATATAAGAAGCTTTTTGAGATAACATTCCGCCTTCTGAAAACCCATTAATAAGTAATGGCTTATCACTATAAGCTTTACTTAATTTACCTAATAATATATTGGTAGCTTTTAACATATTTATTCCAGCAATTACGTTAACATTGGGATAAATATATGGGTGCATTTCTGTATTATCAGCACCAAAACCCAATAAATCTGGCATTACAACAATATAACCATTAATAGCATATAATGATGGAAATTTAACTCCATTTATAGCATCCATCTCATGGCTATAATCATTTGAATTATATGCAGTTGGGTGATAATATAAAATAATCCCCTTTATATTATTTATTGAAACATCTTTAGGGATATACACAGCACCCGATACTACCCTATCAGTATAATTAAATTTTCCATCAGTAGTAAGACCTTGTGAATTATATGTTATATTATAAGCTGATACGCCAGTTGCACCAGATGAGTTATTTTCTATTGAATTTATTGAAAAACCATATGAATTTTGCAAATTAGTTAAATTTGATTGACATTCAATTGAAGTTGATTCCAGTCCAAAACAAATCGTGTCATAAGCAGATTTTTTGATTTGTGGTAGCGTGTAACTTGCTGATTCTCCATATGAATATAATTGTCCATAGCTCGTAGAATTAGAAGTAGATCCAGTTCCAGAGCTACATGATATAGTTGTCATAAAAGTTAAGGCAATAGAAGATATTAATAGTATTTTTTGTGGTTTAGCCATAAAATTCTCCAATAAAATTTATAAAAACAATAAAAAAACATGATAGCTTTAAGTTAACATTAGCAATTACTAATTAATTATCATAAAACTATCATGCTTGTTACAGACTAATTAGTTTGTTGTAAAGAACATGCTCCGTTTGGATTTACCA